>QHXH01000469.1 GCA_003222855.1 Acidobacteriota bacterium | reverse complement strand
CCGATAAATCAACTGAGCTGATTCTTTATTGTGGCGGCGGCTATCGATCCGCACTGGCCGCAGATGTTTTGCAGAAGATGGGCTACACAAATGTCTGGTCCATGGCGGGGGGATGGAAGGCCTGGAAGGAATCAGGCGCGCCGGTTGAATCGTAATGGCGAAACCCAGTCTGTCACCCACAAACGAAAGACTCGGTTTATGCCCCGGCAGGGGCCGAATGTTTATGGCCTCGCAGTTCTTCAAAAAACTAATGAAGCTCCTTTAGGAGCGCAATGTCCCAAGGTTTATCTCGCTCCTAAAGGAGCTTCGTTTAATTTTTGGGCCGACGGATCTATAAACATTTCGTTCCTGACGGAGCGATACAATGGATTTCCGAATCGAGCGTCTCAAAATTCACCCCGAGACAATGATAGGTTCGACAGCATTACTCCTACTTCAGCAGAAAATCTTTCGGCACTAATTCCAACGCGACTGCGTCGCCGTCGATCTTCGCTTTCGCGTCTTTTGTGTCGCTCGTAGGACGATAGGTGAGCACGACGTTCTCGGGGGATTTTCGTGGCCCGCAAGAGACCTCGGGCGGCGCGGGTGTATATGCGATCAGTTGCACTCGTTGTAAAGCAGTCGCTCGTATCCTGTACACACGATCCGCTGCTTGAATACTGAAATACGCGACGCCCTTATTGTCGCAATCCAGCTTCAGAAACGTTCCCTGAATGCGTTGCTCACCTGGCTCCAAAGGACGCAGATTCTCTCGCAACAGATCGTTCGCCGACGGCTCCTTGTCTCCTTCGACGACTACCTGGGTGCGGTCGGAACGTTGAAGCGCGGGCTGATCGGCGGCAGCTCTCGCAGAATTGTACTGCGACATCTGGTCCTGATATCGCTTGATCGACGCGAGCAGCATCTCTGCCTGTTGTTGCAGGCGGCGATCCTTGGCGCTGCGCAAGGGCCCCAACGTCTGTTGCGCCAAATCAAACTTCTGTTGTCGGAAATAAATCTGCGCCAGGTGCAGACTAATATCCTGCCGGCCGGGCGAAAGCATCAGGGCACGTTTCAGTAACTCGATCGACTCGTCCAGCTCTTCGCCGGTAACCACATTGACGAATGCCAGCAATGAATATGATTCAGGAAAGTCCGGTTTCAGCTCGATCGCCTTTTTCAACTCGGCTCGCATGGTGGCGGCATCTTCCGGCGAGTAACTGCGGACCATGTTCGCTGAGTCCATGCTCTCGCGACTGATAACGTAAGCGTAGTAGTAATGCGCGAGGTAATTATTTGAGCTGCCGCTCACTGCTTCCTGCAGGTTTTTCTTTGCTTCGCTAAATTGCCCCTGCCGCATTTTCACAATTCCCAAAGACGCCTGGGCCATAGCCAACTTGGGATCGAGCTGAAGCGCCTGTTGCAAACGAGGTTCAGCATCTTTCAGTTGATTCGTATGCAACAAAAGATCGCCGAGGTAGCCCTGGGCTTCGGCTTCGGTCAGCGGATTCGAGCTCATTTCATTCTCAAACTCCAGCTTCCTCTCGAACGTGGCGATCTGCATGCGGAACGTGTGCCCTTCGATGTAACTCTTCAATTCTTTTTGCAGCCCCTCGACGTCCATCTGGAAAGCCTGTTTCACGGCTTCGTCGACGGTCATGTTGGCCGAGCTCAGCTGAATGAACTTACCTAACTGCGGGGTTCGTTGACCACCGTTTCCCAGGATCAGGTAATGCACCAGCGCCCACGATTCGGCATAAAACATTCCGCGCTTACTGCCTTCGTTGTATTCCGGAGAATAGCTGTCGACCGCGAACAGTTGGCGAAGCGGATACAGCTTTCCCGATCGCAGGGTTTCCAGGTGATAGGAAATCAATTCGCCGAGATGGACCTTGCGATCTTCTTCAATAGTGAAGGTGCTGTAGTATTCAGCGAGACCCTCATTGAACCACGTGGGTACGTTGCCTGACGTGTTGTCTACCAGCTGATGGACGTATTCGTGATAAATCACACTGAAAGGGTTCTGCGTGGCGTCAGACGTTAGCGTTATGTAGTTGACGTCTTCGCCCTTCTGAAAGTAGCCGGCGTTATTTCCCGGATTGAACGGCTTGTAGGCACTCATACTCTTAAAGACGATTACTGTTGTGGGAACGGGAGTATCGAATTTAGCGCCGGCGAACAATCGCGTGAAAACGTCGCGAAATTGTTCGAGGCGGTTGGCGACCAAACGAATGTCCTTCTCACTTGCGTTTCCAACCAGCGTGAAATTCTTTGAATGAACGCTAGTCCAGGTATCTTTGGCTGTTGCTGATGCGGCGGTACTAGCGACAAAAAGAGCAAGCGCGATACCAGAAACGGCGCTTCGCAGGAAACGATATTTCATTTGTGAGACCTCTCAAAAAAATTGATTAATACGCGGCGGAATTTCCGTTCGGGGGAAGTCGAACCACGACGGGAAAATCGAATATAAGGGGGTGCCAGCCGGCGTGTCAATCGCGGGTAACGTTGTCGCGTGCGGCGTGATACAATCCGCGCGCCCGACCGTTAATTAGCGTAACCACGCCCGACACGGCAGCGTCATAACGATCTTATCAGCCCGGTTTCTTTCAAAGTTCGAAGTAACCACGTATCTCGGATTGATTAGCCTCGGCGGGCAGTAGCCCGCCTCAAAACGAATTGTAAATTACTGCGGGCAGGAATGCCCGCGCACCAATCACTTGCACTACAGGAGAAAGTCATGAAAAAACTCTACCCGCTGGCCATCGCTTTGGCTCTATTCACTTTCACATCGATCGTTTTCGCTCGCGAGGCAAGGCTGGTGCGCTATCCCAGCTATTCTCAGGGGCGGATTGCGTTCACTTATCTCGGCGATATTTGGACCGCTGATGAGAACGGTCAGAACGTCCAGCGTCTGACGGTTAACAAAGCGCGCGACGCTTATCCGCGATTTTCACCGGACGGAAAATGGATTGCCTTCTCGAGCGATC
>QHXH01000468.1 GCA_003222855.1 Acidobacteriota bacterium | reverse complement strand
GGCAAGCGAAACTTGGATCGATCGCACTCGACCGTCACCCACTCGTTCTCTTCTTTTCGAAATTTGACCGGAGCGTCCGGGAGCAGTCTGGCGATGTCAAACAGTTTTCGTGCCTGGACGCAAATGGCTCCTTGCGACTTGATTTCTTCAGCGTCGGCGTCGCATCTGATTGTCACATCCAGATCTGTCCCGCTAATACGAATTGCGTCTTCGCCGGCCGATTCAATCAGGATATTCGCAAGCACCGGAATCGTATTTTTCCGCTCGACGACTCCCTGAACAAAAGCTAGTTCTTTTTGCAGCGCACCACGCCCGATTACAAATTGCATTATTGACTCCTAAAGGTTGTTCAAATCCTATATATCACAAATCGCGAACCCTTTTGCACAAACAGTTCTACTTTTTCATCGAAGAATACATTAGTTATAAATACATAGAAGTAATAGTAATGCCTGTCAAAGTGTGGAACGAGTATCTTTATTAAGCGATTAGCCGAAACGACCTGTGAACATCGATGTCTTATTCCTCTGTCGATCCGCTGGCTATCGCGAGTTGGCAGAATTCACATTGGACGGATCTGTTTTCCACAGACAAATGTGTGGAAACGAGCAAATTCAATTTCCAATACTCTGAGTCAGGCGCTTAATAACTGTTTCCATGTCTCGATCAGAGGTAACCAAATGATCTATTTTCTGGACCGAATGGATCACCGTCGTGTGGTGCTTGCCACCAAACTGTCGTGCGATTTCCGGATAACTTTTGCCTGTGAGTTTCTTGCAAAGATACATTGCCACCTGCCGCGGCACTAAAACCTGGCGCATGTTCGAACGTGCTCTGAGATCGTCGACGGTAACTTTGTAGTAATCGGCCACCACCTTCTGAACTATTGGGATCGTGATCGGGTTTCCGTCATTCGACTGCGAGACGGTGCGCATTGCGTCCTGCGCGAGCGTTTTCGAAAGCGGCACGCCCCGTAAAGAGGCCATTGCTATGACTCGAATCAGAGAGCCTTCCAGTTCTCTAATGTTGTGTTTGCTATTGCTCGCCAGGAAGAGCGCCACATCGTCCGGAAGCTTAACGCGCTGGACCTCCGCCTTACGACGAAGGATGGCAACTTTCGTTTCCAGATCCGGCGGTTCAATGTCGGCAATCAATCCCCATTCGAAACGCGAGTGGAGCCGTTCCTCAATTTCGGGTATCTCGCGCGGAGGACAATCGGAGGTCAAGACGATTTGCTTCTGCCCGTCATAGAGCGCGTTGAAGGTGTGAAAAAACTCTTCCTGCGTGCGCTCTTTACCGGCAATGAATTGGACATCGTCAATTAACAGCACATCTATCGATCGATATCTCTCTCGAAACAACCGCGTCTTATCATAGCCGTACCTAATCGCATTTATGAGTTCGTTCATGAATCGCTCGAGCGAAAGATAAGCAATCTGAAGATTGGGTCGAGCGGCCTTAATCGCGTGTCCAGTCGCTTGAATCAAATGGGTCTTGCCCAGGCCGACGCCGCCGTATAGGTAGAGCGGGTTGTAGGTTTGGCCCGGTGAATCAGCAACAGCTTTGGTCGCCGCGTGAGCGAAACGGTTACACGATGCTACGACGAAATTGTGAAAAGTATATTTCTCGTTCAGCGGCGACGGTGCCGTGTCAACGAAGCGAATGGCTTCGCCGTCTTCGGGATTGAATCGTCCGTTGCTGACGCCTGGCGCCGGAGTTGATCCCTGAGAGAGCTTTGGACGGTCTGGTTGCTTCGATTGTAAAGGCAATGTCCACTCAACCTTGTACTCGTTCAACGCGGACTCGCCCAGGCAATCCCGGATCACGTCAGCATAGTGAGCCAGAATCCAATCCTTAACGACTGCGTTCGGCGCGGCGAACGTGAGAACGCGATCAGCGGAAGAGCTCCGCACGCTGAGCGGCCGAAACCAAGTCTCGAAGGTCTGCTTCGGCAGTCTCCGTTCCAATGAAGCGAAGAGAATCCGGCTGGGGGCATTGTCCAAATCCAACATGGCGGAAATAATGCAGCGTACGAAGTAAAACAGTGGCGGTATCGGACGTCTGCGGCTTTCTTCTTTCGGTGAAGCCAGACGCTAACATAACGAATTCGCTCGCGGCAAGAAAAACACAAAGAAATCGGAGAAGGGAGGTTCCCGCTTGGCTCTCGCTCAAGATAGCAGCGCCATCAGGGAATTAGGCGGAGACCATCTGGTGAACATTGTATAAACGCGCAGAATGTGCTTTATGATTGTGCGGCGAGATGCGCGAGCTGCGCGGCATCGCGAACGATTAGGTTGAAGATGCGATCCAAGTCAGCCAGGTCATAAAACTCGATTTCGACCCTGCCGGGGATACTGCGTTTGCCCTGCACAATTCTTACCTGGGTCGACAGAGCCCTTCGCAGTTTGACTTCGGCAGCTCTAACATTGGGGTCAGCGTGTTCCGTAGATCTCTTGCCGGGCCGACGCTCAGTTTCTCGGCTCAGGTTTCGGACCCTACGTTCCGTCTCTCGTACCGACCAATTTTGTTTGACAATCTTCTGCGCCAGCCGCCGCTGGGTAATGGGATCCGGCACACTCAGGAGAGCGCGTGCATGGCCGAAAGTTAATTTATCGTGCTCGAGTAAGTTTTGAATGTCCGTGGGAAGCTTTAGCACTCTCAGATAGTTGGTTATGAAAGTCCGGTCGCGCCCGACGCGCCGGGCTACCTCGTCCTGGGTTAACCCTAGCGATTCAATAAGACGTTTGTAGGCGTTTGCTTCTTCTACCGGGTTAAGTTCTTCCCGCTGAATGTTCTCGATCAAGGCGAGCTCAAGCAGATTGTCATCAGGAATGTCGCGAACAATTGCGGGTATGCGAGCAAGACCGGCAAGTTGCGCCGCACGCCATCGGCGTTCGCCGGCAACCAATTCGAAGAGACCACCGGATGGCCGCACCAGGAGCGGCTGAATTATGCCAGTGGTCCGAATCGACTGCGCCAGCTCCTCAAGCTTAGCCTGGTTGAATGTCGTGCGCGGCTGTTGTCGGCCGGGCTGAATGAGATCAATCTGAATTTCGCGAATCTCGTCATTGTTGCCAGAACATACTCTGCGAGTTGAAAGTACGCTTCGGCACCGCGCGACTTCGCGTCATAGTAGGCGATGGGTTTTCCGTAGCTGGGAGCCTCCGCTAGTCGTACATTGCGAGGGATAGTTGTCTTGAACACCAAACCGCTATAAAAGCTTCTGAGATCTGCCGCTACGGCCGGAGCGAGGTTGGTCCGCTCGTCATACATTGTCAGCAGCAGTCCTTCGATCTTTAGCCGGGGATTGACTGCGCGGCGCAGGCGCGCGAGCGTGTTGAATAGTTCTGAGACGCCTTCCAGCGCGTAGTATTCGCACTGCACGGGAACCAGAAGGGAGTCGGCCGCGGCCAGGGCGTTCAGAGTCAGTAGATTTAGAGATGGAGGACAATCCAGCAGGATGAATTCGTATGAGTCCTTGACAGGCGCGATGGCATTTCTCAGTACCACGTCACGATCGGCGACCTCTATGAGCTCAACTTCGGCCCCCGCGAGATTTCTGTCGGAAGGGACAATATCGAAACCAAAGTTAGAAGCGGTTTTGATCGTCGCAAGTGGCTGTTGTAAAAGGAGGGCGTGATAGGTGGTTTTGCGAACTGAAATTCGGTCAATGCCGACGCCTGACGTTGCGTTCGCCTGCGGATCGACATCTATCAGGAGGACCGAGTGGCTCAGTTGCGCCAGCGCGGCGGCGAGGTTGACCGCAGTAGTCGTTTTGCCGACACCGCCCTTCTGATTAGCGATGGCTATCGTTCTTCCCATCTTCGCGATGCAGAGAAGGCACAGTAGCACAATCGGGAAAGGGGCGCTACTGGATTGTGCAGGCCCCGGCGCGCGAAATGTTTCACGTGAAACGTTTAGAGGATGGGCTGGACGGCGGCTGTCAAGTGGACGAGTAGATTGGACAAAGCGGCCGGCGTCATGCCCGGAATCTTTCTGGCTTGCCCAAAGGTTTGCGGCTGCGCGCGCTCGAGTCGCTCGACGATCTCATGGGACAAGCCGCCGACTTGGGTGAAAGTGAAGTCAGCCGGAACCTTCAGGGAATCGTGTTGATGCAAGCGACGAATGGTGGCGGTTTGCGTTTCCAGGTAACCTGAATACAGGTGATCTGCCAAGGCAGTTTCTAAGTCGGAAAACGCGACTTCAGTGTGAGCAGCGGACAATATATTGGAGACTGTTTGCGTCGTCACGCCGGGTCGCAGCGCTAATTGAGCGAGCGATAATGAATCCCCCAGGTCTTGTCCCGTCAGGGTGCTCAGGTGCAGGTAGGCTTCGTCACGACGGCGAATCTTGTGTTCCTTAAGCAACTGACGAACAGTCGCCAACCTCGCCCTGCGTCTGGATAAGCGATCCCATTCAGCGTCTCCTACCAATCCCAGGCTGCGCCCGTACGGCTCCAGGCGATCGTCCGCATTGTCGTGCCTGAGCAGGAGACGATACTCAGAGCGAGACGTAAACATCCGATAAGGTTCGTCAACACCGTTAGTAATGAGATCGTCAATTAGCACGGCTATGTAGGCTTCGCTGCGATCAAGACGAAATAGCGGTCGGGCCATCGATGAGAGGCCGGCATTGATACCGGCGATCAATCCCTGGCACGCGGCTTCTTCGTATCCAGTGGTTCCGTTGATCTGACCCGCCAGAAATAATCCTTTGATTTCGGCCGTCTCCAGGAACGGCGTAAGCTCCTTCGGATCGACAAAGTCGTATTCAATCGCATAGCCGGGCCGGATTATCTCCGCCTCCTCGAAACCCGGAATAAGGCCGATGAGTTCCTGTTGTAACTGAGCCGGAAGCGAAGTTGAAAATCCATTCAAGTACACTTCATTTGTGTTGTAGCCCTCCGGCTCGATGAAGAGTTGATGACGACTCTTATCGGGAAACTTAACTACCTTGTCTTCGATCGACGGACAGTAGCGCGGACCGATGCTGGTTATTTGTCCTGAGTACAGTGGCGACTCATGCAGGTTGCGCCTGACTGCATCGTGAACCCTTTCATTCGTGAAGCCGATGTGACAGTCCAATTGCTCTTGCGTGATTTCATCAGTTGAAAACGAGAACGGAACGGGTTGTTCATCGGGCGGCTGTCGCTCAAAAGAGTTCCAATCGATCGTTCGGCCATCGAGTCGCGGCGGCGTGCCAGTCTTCAGCCGTCCGACGCGAAAACCGAGTTGCTTCAGCGCTTGGGCAAATTCGATAGACGCGGGTTCGCCGGTCCGTCCTCCCGAATGGGTGCGGCGACCCGTGTGTATGCGACCGTTAAGAAAAGTGCCGGTGGCGATGACGATCGACTTGGCGCCGATTCGACGCGTATCTTGCAACTCGATCCCAAGCGCGCGCTTGTTCTCAGTGATGAGGTTAGTGACAACGCCCTGGCGCAAACTGAGGTTTGGCGTAGCTTCGAGAGTTCGGCGCATCTCCAGGCGATAGAGTGTGCGGTCGGCTTGCGCTCTCGGGGCCCGAACCGCGGGCCCACGCGATCACGTCCCATGATGCCGCCGAGGGCGTCAATCTCTCTGACAAGATGACCTTTACCAATACCCCCTATGGCTGGATTGCATGACATCTGGCCGATCAGGTCCAGGTTAAGCGTCACCAGAGCAGTATTAGCGCCGAGACGTGCGGCGGCAGATGCCGCCTCGCAGCCGGCGTGCCCACCCCCAATTACGATCACATCAAAACTTTCATCGAAGACCATAAGCTTTCTCGTCAATTACCTTCGTGCTAAGGGGATGTTATTTGCCAATACAGAAAGTTGAAAAGATTTTTCCAAGTATTTCGTCCGAAGTCGTCTCTCCCGTTATCTCCCCAAGATATCGTAATGCGTTGAGAAGGCCAACCAGGATTATTTCCTCGCTCGCGTGATCCAGGAGCAGATTCTCGGAAGACCGAATCGAGTCAATGGCCCGCATCAGTAGATCATGATGACGAGCATTGGTGATCAGCAAACCTTCGCCGTTCGCATTGCCGTTGGTGAATGGTTTAAGCATAGCCGCGCGCAGCCCGTCGAGTCCGGCGGCCGTCTTCGCAGAAACCGAAACAATCGATGACCGATCATCGGTGATTCGCGTGACCGAAAACCCGTTCAGATCACTTTTGTTCAGGGCAATGATGTAGCGCCGATTTGCTGCTTCCGATAATACCTCACGGTCCGCTTCCGTCAACGGTTCCGAGCCATCGATGACAACAACTAACAGATCAGAGTCTGCGGCTTCTCGCCTGGTCCTATCGACGCCGATGGCCTCAATCTGATCTGTTGAGACCCGCAACCCCGCGGTGTCGGTTATGACCAGGGGCACGCCGCCAACGCCAATCGATTCAGTTATCGCATCCCGAGTAGTGCCTGGAATATCAGTTACGATGGCGCGCCCATGACCTACTAACCCATTGAAGAGACTGGACTTACCAACGTTCGGCCGGCCGATTAAGGTTACGCGAATGCCGTCGCGCAACAGCCTTCCGCGGCTGAACGTACTGGCCATCCGCTCGCATTCTAAACACAGGCGGCGAAGCGACGAGACCAATTGATCTTGTTCAACGAGCGGCAAATCATCTTCGACAAATTCAAGCGATGATTCGAGACGAACAATAATTTTCAGCAACTCGTCTTTCAGAGGCTGAAGCGCGTTCGAGATCTCTCCCTTCATTTGTCTCGTCGCCTGACGCGCTGCCGCATCAGTTTGAGCGTCGACCAAATCACGAATCGCCTCCGCCTCACTTAGTTTCATTCGCCCATTAGCGACCGCCCGCAACGAGAATTCTCCGGGCGTGGCCATCCGAGCGTCAAGCGTCAGTGTCAGATCCACGATGGTGCGCAGTAAGATCGGCGAACCGTGACAATGCAATTCCACGACCTCCTCGCCGGTGAAGGAATGCGGAGCTTTGAAATAGCCGACTAATGCTCGATCAAGAGTTTCGTTCGTCGCGGGATCGATCAGACTTCGCAGCGTCAAAACGTTTGCTTCAGGATCAAAGTCGTCACACGCGACGAGCTTCCGCAAGATGTGCAGAGACCGGGGACCGCTAAGGCGAATGACGCCAATCCCGCCGCGGCCGGGAGGCGTAGCCAACGCAACGATCGTATCGTTTAGCTCGAACACGTTTTGTTTAGATTACTACCGGGAGGGGGAGTTCAGAAAGTTCAGGCTTACTTCAGGGCGACTCTCAAGCGGCGGGCGTGACCTTCGCCGATCGATTCCGTCACGAGGTCGGCTTCGTTTGCCAGCGACAAATGAATTACTCGCCTTTCGCTCGCGTCCATCGGACCAAAAACGAATGGCGATGAATTCGCGCGCACCTGACGTGCCGCATGTTCAGCCATCGCCCGCAACTCAGATTCTCTGGCCGCGCGATAGTTATCCGCGTCGCAAATGATGCGCTGGCCCCTGGCCAAACTTCGACCGTATGCCTGATTGAGAATTTGCTGAAGCGCGTCCAATAATTCGCCGCCTTGATTCAGTAAGAGGCCACTATCACTGCCTTCAATCGACAGCATGCAACCCAGCTCAGACTCCGAGCCAGTCGCACGCACGTCAAAGCCTGCAGACTCGAAGATAGAGTTGAGCAGGTGCTCAGCGTTGCTACAAATTTCATTCATTGGAAGGAAGGATTGTACCCTAAGCCACGTTGGTCTGACCACGCGCGGCGCTCTGAGTTGTGATAGTGAGCTTCCTTTTCGCTTTGCGCGTCTTTGCGTGAATAACTTTTCCCGTACAGCGCGTTTCACCGAAGGCGCAGTGCCCGCATAGGAAAGCGCAAAGTAAGACCCTACTCCAGAAGATCGAATTGCCGGGCTACTGTTTCTTTCGGACAAACACCTCGCCGCGTCTGTTGAGCCCGGCTTTTGCTGCCAGCGTAAACAGGACGGAATCGAGGATGTCTTTATTCTCGAGCCTGAAGCTGGTGACGCCCGTGACATTGCTGTCGGGATCACTGTATTGAAGCGTGAGATATCGAACCTTGGTTTTGATGAAGTGCGCCGGCAACGCATAGAGCGACGGAACGGCGCCGGCGACGGTGGCGGCGGCCGGCCGCACTTTGTGAGTATCGCCATACGCGCCGGTGAGTGACTTATAAGGCACGAACAGAATCTCTTTACCCTTACTGTCGCGAAATACGAATCGCTCGTTCTGGTC
>QHXH01000467.1 GCA_003222855.1 Acidobacteriota bacterium | reverse complement strand
GATAACCGCGCCGGGAAGGACATGTGCGAATGCCCAAATTCTCGTGCGAGCGCCTATGCGGTTTGACTCGACAATGGCTGCGGGATGTTTGAAATATCCCTCAGAGTCTATGTTCTGTTCGGTTAGAACTAAAACTTGGGCACGGTTTGTAACTTCTTTATCCATGGAATCTCTTAAGCTTTCTTAAACTCGCGCTGCTGGGCAATAATATATTCCGGCCGTCCCTTCGTGTTCTCAAACGTTCGCCACATGTATTCTCCAATCAAGCCTAGTCCCAAAGAGTTGAGCCCACCGAAGAACATTATGAGTAGTACGGTAGCAGTGTATCCCGGTACTTCAATTCTTCCGGTCCACTTATTGAACAAAACTATGACCGCAATGACAAGGGAAAGACTCATGCCTGTAATGCCAAGAAAGCTCAAGAGCCGAATCGGAAGATCGGAGAATGCAAAGGTGCTGTCCAAGAGATATCTCAGTTTCCGCGCAAATGACCATGCGCTCTTGCCGTGCGTGCGGCGCCTTCTTGAGTAACTAACCTGGCCACGTCTGAACCCCAACCAAAAAATCAATCCTATCAGCGTCGTGTTGTGTTCTCTGAGCGCAAGCAAATGGTCCTTGAATTCTCGGGTGCAACCGAACATATCAACTCCACCGGCTGGTAAATCTCTGCGAATGAGCACTCTGTATAGCTTCCAAAACCCGGCTGACAACATTCTGCTTATGATCGGGTCCTCGCGCTTCGCTCGCGTCCCGACTACTACATCGTATTTTCCTGATCGAAGTTTCTCTCGGATTTCCAGTATTAACTCAGGCGGTTCTTGTAGGTCAGCCGACATAGTGGCAAACAACTGGCCGCGCGCGCTTGCGAGGCCGGCCGTAATTGCTGCAAAAACACCGAAATTTCTGCTTAGCACAACTAACTGTGACAAGAATTCCGCCTCGGGCAAAGCCGACGCCAATAATTCGGCGCTCCGATCAGGGCTTCCGTCCACGACCAGAACTGCTTCCAGATCGCCTGACATTTCTCGGTTCAACGCCTGCAGCGTCTCAACCAGAGAAGGGATTGACCCTTCATTTCGATACACAGGAATAATTAATGAAAACACAGCACCTTTCACTATTGAGTATTTGCCACAGACGAGAACCAATAGGCTGAAATCATTGGTCAATTTTTTCCATACTACTGTCTCGAAGTGTTCGACGTCGAGAAAAACTATGCCTGGCCGATCTGGACCCGGAACAATGCATCGGCCGCAACGGGATAGGATTCTCCGCTTGGTCCAGCAGGTTCGTTGTCAACAATGCATCGCACAACGGCTGGTGACCAAGCTCGATTACTACTTTCAGATCCTCGAACCGGTACTGATGCAGTTTGATCATGGCCCATGCATGTCGCGCGTGAAAACGCCCGTGGCCACCTTTCTAGACTGCGTCAGGGCCCTCGAACCGTGATCTTGACAACGTTCTTTGACCACCTACGCGGGTGGGATGGTCCCAAGCTTGATAACCAGCATATCACCCACCATCGCTACGGAGCCTGGAGCCGGCCATACTGGCATCGCCTGGACGATGGAACGCTGCGGCAAGATGTCTTTCAGTTGATGTGGTTCCAGTGTGTCAACCCCCAAGAGGCGTAAGTAGGCGGCTATTCTATAAGCGTTCCCGCCTTCATGCATCGTGTCGAAGTATGAGTCACCGAATACTTCGAGTTTCTGGAATGCACCAGCGGATTTCGCGGGGGGCGCACCGACCACGACGAAGGGAATACGATCCGGTGGCGGATTTGGCAGAAGTTGATCGACCCTGGCCATGATGCGCGCCGCGAGAAGCTCATCACGCTGACGGACGAGATGATCTGTGTAGAAGAGACTTACACTGGTCCAGACTGAAATGAATAGCGTTATGGCGAGCACGGCGTACAGCAGTTTCTTAAATTGAGAACCTCCCGAAAGCGTAACGCCCGCCAGAAACCCGCTAATGGGAATCCAAGGTATTAGCGCTCTCGCGGGAATGGTACCGGCCGACATCAGAATCGGGCTGATGCCAAGAACGAAAGCTGCGGCTAGTGCCGCGCCAGCCACGATGCGTTGGGATCGAGTCAAAGGCCTTTGCCTAAAAAGACGAACAACTACGATGAGCAAGCCCAGCATCGGCAGCAGTGTCAGCAGATGACCATAATCCAAATAAAGCGCGTCCGTGCCGCTTATCAGATTCCAACAACGCTTTAAGATACGGGCAAAGGCTTCAGCCGGAACTGTGGTGAAATCGGCGAGCCTGACATACCCTTCCACATAGGTTAGCTGCAGTTTGAGGGTCGCGAGAAACAGCTTTTCCACCGCCAAGTAACCTAGCAATCCGCCCAACGCGACGAAGGAGCTTTTCAACCACGGAAATCTTTGGTTGGTCTCATTCGAGCTTGCGGGCGCAGTTCCAAGCACCATAGCCAGATATCGAATGCAAACCAATACCAGAAACCAAATATAAAAACTCTGATAAATCCCAGTCGCGATTGCGAGAAAACCGACCGCCCATAAATAGCCAAACCGAAGCTCGGCAATTGTGAACAGCAACGAAAGCGTCAGGAGGACGCAGCCGATGCCGATGCCCCACGAAATCGTATTAAACTCCGCAATGTGGGGCCACAAGGGAGACGACAAGAAGAGCCCGACGAAGGCCCATTGTCCAGAGTAACTGCGAAACAAAACTCGGGCCACTAGGCAAGAACTCACGCCCAAGCCCGCACAAAACAATACGGTCGACATCAACGGAATATTGCCGAGTGGAGGAAAGATATAGGTGAGGGCCCCCATCCCCCAGCGACCTTGGGCAATCCAACCAAGCCAGGGGCCAGATATGTATGGCGAGCCAACCAATTCTTCGTCGATGGAAAGAGAGAAGTTAAAAATCTCATATCCATAAAGCGCTAGTAGTAGGAAGACGGCGTAGATGGTGAGATGGGGCGCCGAGGTGCCGATGATGGCAACCAAACCAGAGGAACCGGGGTCTGCAGGAGACCGGTTTATAGAGGCTTCCATTGGGTTTGAGAGTGTAACAAGGCCCGCACTTGATATGTCAAGCCAAATATCGGCGAGCGGTTCGACTGGTGTGGCCAGCAGCGATAGGGATTCCTAACCGCGACTGAGGTAACTCTAGTTGTCGAATCAGCGAGCCCTAATGGATAAGGAAGTTGATAACAGATTCAAATACCGCCGAGCGGTTCGACGGATCTGGCCAGCAGTGATCCCTAGCCGCGACAGAGGTAACTCGAGCTATCGAATCAGCAAGCCCCAATGGATAGGAAAGTTGATAACAGATTCTGCAGCGCCGGTTTGCTCGCCGTGTCTACCCTATTCCTTCGTCCTGTCACTTTCCTACCTTCGATCTAAATTCGCTGTTCGGTGGAGCACAACTAGGCAGGCTTGCATTCAAAGGATGCGAAAACTCCGTCCAGAAAAGGAACCTGATATTCGCTACCGGCAGCCCCGATCTTGATAGTATGGGGTCTCCCATCTTTGTAGGCCGAAGGTATATTAAAGCTGAAGCCATAGCGACCAGTTCCAACGCTCTTAACCAAATCTGGGCGCAGGTTCTGAGCTGGAATAGTTTCGATGAGCTTATTGTCAACGTAGAGTTCGACGTTAACAGAGACTTCCGGCTTGCCAAAGTCCGTGACCCATCCTGCCACCGTGTCACAATCCCGTTTATCCACGGCGCCGTAGTATGGACTCTTGGCCTTGGCGGAAGAACTCGGTGAGCTGGAGGGATTATTCTGTCCAGGGGCTGAAGAATTGCTGCCGCCTTGAGTACAGGCTGTCATGAGGATATTGACTAGAGCTATCAGAATCGAAAACCGTTTCAAGTGTTTCATCAATCGTACTCTCCTTAAGGATAGCTAACACGCACCGGTTAAAGCAGCGCTGTTCCAGTTTATGCAGCGCACTGCGAAAGCCAAGAGCATTTCAGTCTTTTCCGATTCACTGTAGCCGAGGCTTGTGGTCAAGTAGTGTATCACACGCTGCCCCTCGTTCCATTCCATAATGCCGGGAGGTAATATCCTTGAGTTTGACGATTCCAAGCGCCAATGATTTAGCGGCTCTGCAATGTAAGCCAAGTCCGTCTGCAGCAGCACTTTTCCCCAGTGCATCCAATCGCCGCACAGCTTGAACGAAGTGTCCATCGGCATTACGTCCTTAAGAACACTTCGCCGGGTAATCACAGCACTCGCGTTGGGGATCGTATTCTTGAAGACCAAATACTTGCGAATTTCGTCTCTGCCGTTATTCATGAAATCAGCTTTCCATCGAAAAGGATCGAGATCGGTTGTCCAGTCTAAGGAATTGCCCACCTCGACACCCTCTTTGTTTATAAGCCGTGACTGACAGTAGGCGAGGCCGATGCTCGGATTTTCGTCAAGCAGGGGGATGACGGTCTCCAGGAAGTGCGGATCCGCCGAGTCATCGGATTCGGCAATCCAAACGTATTCTCCACAGGCAAGCGAAATGCCCAGATTCCATTGGGAGAATGCGGACCCGCTGTTGGTGCTGTTCACAAGGACCCTTACCCTTGCTCTACGCTCGTACCGCGCTATTATTTGATAACTATCATCCGTAGAGCCGTCGTCCAGGATCAAAAGCTCGAAATCTTTGTAGGTCTGAGTCAGAATTGACTCGAGCCGCTCGCACAGGTAGGGCGCGTGATTGTAATTCGGCAGGATAACGGAAACCTTTGGAGTTTTCATACGACTGGCGCCGGTGTTAACCAGGGTAAGGAATCGAAAGAGGTTGATGCCCGTTACTCGATTCGTGCATGCTTAGCAAAATTTCATAAATATCGTTGCCCTTTATCGAAACATCAAATTCGGATCGTACTTTTTGCCGTGCTTGCGCCCCAAGTTCTCGAGACTTCTTTTCATTCTGGATAAACGAAGATAATTGATTCGTCATCGCGTCGACATCTAAGTAAGGTACCACCGCCCCACATGTCGATCCCACGAACTCAGGCATGCCTCCCGCCTCGGCGAAGCAAATGATCGGGACACCACAGTCTGCCGACTCCAGGCAGACCAGAGGAAATGGGTCCTCGCGTGAGGTTAAGAGAAAGACATCGGCTGCGAGCATGAACGGAAGCGGATTTGATACTGCTCCGGTGAACGTCAGATTTGTTTGAGCTGGGCGTTTATTCGGCAAGCTTTCGACTTTCTTGACAATATCTTCTCCAGCGTGCCCCCCCACCCAAACGAATTGAACTGGGTAATGACTACTTTGATTGAACGCCTGCGCTACCTGAACGAATAAATCCGGTCCTTTACGTGAGTCGGTCGTACCACAGCCGAGGACGATTTTTGCTTCCGAATTGAATCCCAACGCGGCCTTACAGGCGCTTTTTTCAGACTCGCTTAATTCTCCGCTGCCTGTCGATCGGATAAACGAGTCCACAACTCTAATTCTTTTGTCAGAAATCCCATGTCGCGTCCGCAGGTTATCTGCGACTGGCGATGATGCGGCAATAAAAAAGTCGGCGTACTTTCGCAATGCCGCCATCTTTTGAGGGCCGGCCCATCTCTCGATACTCTTTTCCAATTCATGAAGGCAGCAGCGGAATTGATATAAACTGCTGACAGATCCTTCCCGCAGAAAGAACGTAGCAGCCGAAGAGAATCGGGGTTGCTGGGGCCACGCATTTCCCAATTAAGCACCGGACCGATTGCTAAAAATTCTTCGGTTAGGGCCCCTGGGCCCGCTAAGAGGAATCTGGGGTTAGCCAACCCCTTCTGCTTCAGCCAGGATGCTAAGGTGAGGAGGAGATTCTGCGCGCCGTTTCTGTGAGCGTCGTGTGAAACAAAAAGAATGTCCAAAGTTGTGCGCTGCTCGAAGCGCTTCAGGACATGCGAGCAAAGTCTATTGTATAAGTCTTCACTGCACGAGGAGCCATCTTCAGCAGAGTAGTTCGATATTTGAGGCGCATCAAGTGTGGTTAGCTCAGAACCACTGTCAGCAACGTCCGCAATGTCTGCTTGAATCGCCAGCTTGGTGGCGTTCAACCAGCCGTAGCCAAATCGCTGATCGGGTTCAAGATGGCAACCTTCTGCCCATTCGTTCCAGGCGTTGATGAAAATAAATCGATCCTCAGGCGATCTGGTTCTTGAT
>QHXH01000479.1 GCA_003222855.1 Acidobacteriota bacterium | reverse complement strand
GTGAACGCACCACCGTGCTTTGAAAACTTGCCGCAAGATCCTTGATTCCCTGCGAAGGCTCTTCACCGTTTTGCATCGGTTGCAGGCCTGACTCGCACACGTGCTTCGTGACTGCCGTTTTCAGTCCGCTAAAACTAAAGTCTGGCCGATTGTCACCCATGCGCGGCAGGGCAAACTTAACTGCCTTCGGGTTCCCTTCCCGCGCCAGCCTTTCGATGATTGGCCCACCGGGATAGCCGAGCCCGAGCAGCTTCGCGACCTTGTCGAAGGCTTCGCCGGCGGCATCATCGCGCGTCCGGCCGACGACTTTATATTTTCCGGGCCCAGGCACGAAAAAAAGATTCGTGTGTCCGCCTGAGACGATCAAAGCGACCGCCGGGTGTTCGACCGGCGGATTCTCAAAACAGACTGAGTAGATGTGGCCTTCGATGTGATTGACGCCGACCAGTGGCTTATTCAAAGCGAACGCCATTGCTTTCGCATAGGAAACTCCCACCAACAGCGACCCAACGAGACCCGGTCCAATTGTTACGGCGATTCCGTCGATCTCGTTCTGAGTAAGGTTTGCTCGCGTGAACGCTTCTTCGACGATCGGAACAATCTTGTCGAGATGTTCGCGCGAGGCGAGTTCCGGCACCACTCCGCCAAACCGCTCATGCGTTTTGATCTGTGAAGCGATGACGGACGAAACCATTTCGCGGCCATCGCGCACAATCGCCGCCGCAGTTTCATCACAGGAAGTTTCGATTCCAAGTACGAGCATTTGTATTAGATGATTTTACGCGGAGCCATGAGGTAAGTACCACCTGCGTCAGCAGTGTCTTACTTTGCGTGTCTTCGCGCCTTGGCGTCTTTGCGTGAAATCGATTCTTTCGCGAGAGACGTTTCACGCAAAGGCGCAAAGCCGCAAAGAAAAACCGCAAAGTAAGACTCTACCGTTGAACTTATGACCCACCGCCAACAAGTCACCTCGCATGGATCCCATAAAAACTCAACGATGAATCGCCCTGCTTAACAACACGATAACGCTTCAATTGACCAACTGCGTCGCTCATCTCTTTCTTCTTATCGTGTTCGACAATCAATATCCCGACCTCTGCAAGTAACCGCGCTGCATGTTCACCAATGTAATTCAACACAACCTCGTAATCCGCTGCATAGGGCGGATCGAAGAAGATAATATCGAATGGCTGCGATCGGGGCAGTAGCCCGACCAACCGGGGTCCCCGCGCGGGCAGCCTGCGTGGGGTGATCGATAGGGAGGGCTTGGTCCGTGCCGCGCGTCTGCGCAAGAACTCCGACGCTTCGGCACTCACGATCTCGAGTTCATCTTCATCGACTTCCAAAGCTTCCAGATTCGCTTCAATCAACGCGCACATCTCCCGCGACTGATCTACGAACGTGACATGCGCCGCGCCGCGAGAAAGCGCTTCAATCCCGACTGCACCCGTTCCCGCACATAAATCAAGGAAGCGCGCGCCTTCAATTCGCGGCGCCAGAATATTGAATAGCGTCTCACGTAAACGATCAGATGTAGGCCGCGTCTGCAGCGACGGCGGGCTCTTTAGTTTTCGGCCCCGGAATTTGCCGGCGATTATGCGCATTCCGATTCGCGAGTTAGCGTCTTTTGCTTGAAATCTGAAAGCGTCCTTTCGACCGCGATTGTACCGCGAGCAGCGCGGCATAAGCGTATAATGCGCGCATGAAGAAGCTAATCCCTCTGTTACTCGTACTCGGGCTTGTCGCCGCCGTGATCGCTCAAGGCAACAAACCGGCGATCGATTACAGCGCGCCGCTCAACGCGTCATTCACGGCTGAAGAAGTAACCATTCCGGCGAAAGGTTACACGCTGGCAGGTACGCTGCTGCTTCCAAAGAATGCAAAGCGTCTTCTTCCCGTCGTCATTACAATCACCGGATCGGGACAACAGACGCGCGATGAACCGGTTCCTTTTCCAAATCTCGAAAAGTACCGGCCAATGCGCCAGATCGCCGAGGCTCTGGCAACTCGAGGCATTGCTGTGCTCCGCGTCGACGATCGCGGTGTCGGCGGATCAGGTGGGCGCGACACGCTGATGACCGCCACGACTTCCAGCTTTGCGGATGACGTGCGCGCTGAGGTTGCTTACCTGCGCACACGCTCTGAGATCGATTCGAAAAGGATTGCGCTGGTGGGCCATAGCGAAGGCGGGATAATTGCCCCGATGGTCGCGGCGAGCGACCCGCAAATCGCTGCTATCGTTTCCATGGCTGGCGACGGTAAACGTGGCGATCAGATAAGCATGGATCAGTTGAAGGACGCTTTGGACCACATGCCGGGCGTTACCCCGGAAATAAGAGCGCAACAAATTGCCCAGGAACAGGAGGCCATTAACGCCGTCCAATCCGGCGCCGACCTTTCGAAGTATCCGGCGCAGGTGCGCCTGCCCTGGTTAAAGGAGTTCTGGACCTACGATCCGCAGGCGACGATTCGCAAAGTGCGCCAGCCAATTCTGATTATGCAAGGCTCGCTCGATCGCCAGATCACTCCTGAGCAGGCAACGTTGCTCGAGCAGGCCGCTCGTGAAGGTGGCAATAAAGATGTGACCAAACAGATCTTTCCCAACCTCAATCATCTTTTCTTGCCGGCGAAGACCGGAACGGTCGATGAATACGGCTCGCTCGCGACAAGCGTTATCGGCGACGATGTCTTGAAGATTATGGGAGATTGGTTGGTGATTAAGTTGAAGGTGAAGGCGTAGAGCATAATGAAAGAACTATTAGATAAGTTGTCGTCTTACCCGAACACATATGGGAACCATTGCTCAGGGATCACCTTGGCTGGTGACCCTGGAAAATGTCTATCGACAAGGAGCGACGGTTCGCTTACCTGGAATCTATAACTGCGACTTATCCAACCGCCGCCAACTTCATCCGCGCGTCGTTCTGCACGCGTTCGATCATCTGGGCCGCTTCAGAAGATTTGTTGGCCTGATTGAAATAGAAGTCGGCTTCTTTGCGCGCGGCTTGCAGAATCTCGAGATCACGAACCAGATTTGCGACGCGAAATTCGGGCAGGCCTGCCTGGCGCGTGCCCATTACCTCGCCCGGTCCGCGAATCTCTAAATCTTTTTCCGCAATCTTAAATCCGTCGTTCGTCTCTTCCATGATCCCCAGCCGTTCGCGGGCAACTTCAGTTTGCTTATCCGAAGCAAGCAGCACGCAGTAGCTCTGTTCGGCGCCGCGACCCACGCGACCCCGCAACTGATGAAGCTGTGAAAGACCGAAGCGCTCGGCATGCTCGATAACCATGACGGAAGCAGGATTTGAATCTCGCCCTTAACGAAACGCCGCATCACTTCGTCTTTCTCTTCCGGCTTCATTCGTCCATGCAGAAGTCCAACCGAGAATTTTGGAAATACCTTATCGCGCAGATACTCGTAGCGCCGCGTTGCATCGCGCAAGTCCATCTTCTCTGATTCTTCGACGAGCGGGTAGACAACATACACCTGACGGCCCGCGCGCATTTCCCGCGCCAGCAACTGCTTCACCTCTTTGCGATCAATCGCATTGTCGGCAAACACCTTCGTCACGATCGGCGTCCGGCCCGGCGGCATCTCGTCGATAACGGAAACGTCGAGGTCGCCATAGACGGTCATCGCCAGCGACCGCGGGATGGGCGTCGCGGTCATCACCAGCACGTCCGGATTCATTCCCCGCGCACGCAGTTCCGCGCGTTGCATTACGCCGAAACGATGTTGCTCGTCAATCACGACGAGTCCGAGCTGCTTGAACGTGACGCCTTCCTGAATCAGAGCATGCGTGCCGACGACGGCATGCACTTCGCCGGCGGCGATAGCGGCGCGCAAGCGTTTCTTGTCCCCTGATTTCAGCGAACCGGTCAGGAGTTCTACGCGATAAGGACTTGCAGCGAGAATGCGTTTGATATCTCCATCGTGGTCAGCATCGCAATCACCGCTACGATCGTCTTGCCGCTGCCGACGTCGCCCTGCAACAAACGATTCATGGGCGCCTCGGATTTCAGGTCACTGAAAATCTCTTTAACGACTTTGCGTTGCGCGTCAGTTAGCTTGAACGGCAGCACGGACGCGATTCTTTTCTTGATCGAGTCGTCGATCTTAATCGCGGTGCCCTTGCGCTCTTTGATTCGCCGGCCGCGCTTAACCGACAAACCAAGCGCCAGCCAGAACACTTCTTCAAATATGAGGCGAAGATGTGCAGCGCTGCGAGCATTCTCATAATCGGTTGGCGACGCGTCCGCGGATGGAAAATGAATTTCGCGTAAAGCTTCCGCGCGATTTATCAAGCGTTGACGCTTTCGCAAATCGGCTGGCAGCGTTTCGGGAATGTCGTCACGTATCGCCG
>QHXH01000478.1 GCA_003222855.1 Acidobacteriota bacterium | reverse complement strand
CAGAAATCAGAGGTGGTGGGCGTTTCGTAGGCCCTCACCCCAGCCCTCTCCCAAGGGGGGAGGGAGAAAACCATCGCTATATCATCTTGTCGCCCATCGTGCTGCGCTACATCTTGTCCCCTTTCGCGCGCGCATGTTAGCATCGGCGCATTCCGTTAGTGAAAACGGCGCGCCTGCTGCGACTCTCTCCGTTTCGCAGAAGGCGCGATTGATTATGGTGTTGGCGCTTTCTCAATCCTCCCTGTGAGAAAGGGGCAGTGTGAGAGGGCGAAGCTGGCGGCGAGGTCAAAGGGGAACTCCGTTTGAATCTGGTCCGGTGAGAAAACTAATACACGAGTTTGGCTTGGCCTTAAGCCCTCACCACTGCCATCTCCCACCGGGAGAGGGAGATTCAAAGAACACACGGCCGGAAATGTCGCGCATGCTCGCATTCTTCGCTTGCGTGATCCTCGTTCTCCTGTTTGCCCCTCTCGCATTTGGACAACAAACCAATCCCGTCGATCGCAAGGTCGAAAATCCGGTCACCGACACACCTTACGTTAATCCACTGCAACAGGATCAGCCGGTGCGTCCACCGGCAAGCAAGATTCCGGCGATTCAACCGGGGGATGAGCTGCATGTAAGCTGCGCGCGCGAATCGGTCACTGGTACAAAAGAAGCCCGCGTGGAAGTCTGCGAAGGCGCCGTCGATGCGCGCATCGGCACTTTCCGATTGCAGGCCGACAAGATAACCACCTACGACGCGAAGAACCTGGTGGTCGCAGACGGCAACGTGGTTTTCGATCAAGGCGATCAGCAACGCATTACCGGCAGTCACGCCGAATGGAATTACAAAACAAAGACGGGTTTCTTTGACAACTCAACCGGCTATACCAATCAGACGAATGACGGCACGCGCATGTATTTCGTCGCTGATCGCGTTGAGAGAATCAATCTCACAACGATAGTTTTGACTAACGTCACGATCACTGCGTGCGATGAAGAAAAACCTAAATGGAGTTTTCACGCAAAGAAGGCCCGCATCAAGACTGGCGATCGCGCGCGCATCACCTCGCCGACTTTCCGCATCAAGAACGTGCCGCTCATCTATTTGCCTTATGCATCAATGTCTTTGAAGCACATCGACCGCGCGTCAGGTTTTCTCACGCCGACCTTCAGTGCTTCAGGTGAGAAAGGTTTTCGCGTTTCCGACGCGTATTATCTGACGTTGGGCCGTTCGGCCGATTTGACTCTGCGCGCGGACCTGTTCTCGAAACGCGGCGTCGGGATCGGCGGCGATTTACGAACGCGGGCAAACTCGCGCTCGTTTTTCAACATGGGATTCTACGCCGTGAAGGATCGAATGTTTGGCCCAAAGAAAGACGCGCAGCATCCCGATCAGGGCGGTTCGAGCTTCTACATCGACGCCGTGCATTACTTTCCGAACGGGTTCCTGGCGGCGGCCGATGTCAACGTGACTTCAAGTCTGGCCTTTCGGCAGATTTTTTCTGATTCGATCCAGCAGGCGATTTCGCCCGAAGAGCGTTCGCAGGTTTTTCTCAACAAGAATTACAACGCCTACAGCTTCAATGTGCGAATGAACTCACAAGCGACTTCGCTGCAAAATTCGCAGATCCGTATTCGTGAATTGCCCAGCGTTTCGCTCGACCGGCGGCCGTCGCCACTCCCCTGGCTGAAAAGGATTCCGCTCTACTACTCGTTCGAGAGCGCGGCCGAAGGAGTCAGCCGTAAAGAGACGCCGTCGGATCTGTTGACGTTTGTCACTGACGCTGGCCGTCAGCCTATCATCACGCCATCCGTGGTCCACCGCCTCGATCTACATCCGAGCGTCGAGCTGCCGCTGAGCTTTGGCGGCTGGTCCTTGACCGCGACCGCGGGTGCCCGCGCGACTTATTATTCCAATTCGATCGATCCGACTACGCAATTCGTTTCACCACGCGATGTAATTCGCGGTTACGGCGAATTCGAGTTGGATTTGCGGCCGCCGGCCCTCGCGCGTAACTTCCGGCGCAGCGACGGCTCGGTTCTGTTTCGCCATGTGATCGAACCCTATTTGATCTATCGCCGGGTCGCGGGCATCGACAACTTCCATCAGATAATTCGCTTTGATTACGTTGACGCTATCGCGGACACGAATGAGATCGAATACGGGATTGCCAATCGTTTTTTCACCAGGCGATCGACGGAAACTGTCAACAAGAAAGCTGCGCGCGTCGCGCGCGAAAAAAAATCGTTGGCGACCCAGCCTTATGAAGCGCTATCAATCACGATTCGTGGAAAATACTTTTTCGATCCGTATTTTGGAGGCGCGCTGCTGCCGGGCCGCCGCAATCAGTTCGATCCGATCGACACGCTCTCAGCTTTTACCTATGGCGCGGTGCCGCGTAAATTTTCGCCGGTCAACATCGACGTGCGCTACCGGCCCAGCCAGGATCTGTTTGCTGATTTTCGTTCAGATATCGACACCAAGGGCGGCGGGCTGCGCGCGATGGCCGCGACTTTTGGACTGAATCGCTCACTGGTCCAGGCCTTCTCGACCTTCTACTACACGCGGGCCGTCGAGCTGGTTCCATCGCTACAGCAGTTTGCAAACGCCAACGGCAGAGAACCCGGGACTTTGCGTGGATCGCAATGGAGCCCTTCACTGTTTTTGGGCGACAAAGAGAGAGGTTTGTTCGGTGGCCTGTCGTTGTTC
>QHXH01000477.1 GCA_003222855.1 Acidobacteriota bacterium | reverse complement strand
ACGTGCTGGTCGCCAACACTTATCAGGAGACGCCGGGCGGCAACTGGTCTGCATGGTCAACAGGCTTGGGAAATTCTGCTCCTGGCGGGATCGCCCTGGGTCTGGCCGCAACTCAACGGCACGACGGCACGATTCGCCTTTGGGCCACCGGGCCGGATGATCTATCTCTATCCAGCATCGCGCAGGCTTCCGCGGGCGGTGAATGGGATAAGTGGGAAACGGGATGATGACTCAAGTAGGAAATCTGAAGCTACAGAATTAGAGGGCCGATCCCGGTAGCCCTCGCGATCGCGAACAGGATCAGATTGACCCATCGCCGATGAAAAAGTCGAGATCTTCCGATACTCAGGCGGACGTTCCATCCTACCTGATTATCGGCAGTGTTAGATGTGAAGGATAGCGTCGCGACCGAAAAATGCGTTGCGTGGCAACTGTGTAATCGGAATCTCGGGCGAGAAAGATGTTGGGAACAAACCTTTGCGGGTTCCGATCGTAAATCGGAAACCAGGTGCTTTGGACTTGTACCATGAGGCGATGGCCCTGAAGGAAAGCATGATCGTTGGTGTGCAGATCGATTGAATACTCTATGACCTGATTCGCCGGGATTGGTTCTGGCCTGGTGAATGAATTCCGAAAACGGCCGCGCAATATTTCATCAGCGATCATCAACTGATAGCCCGCCATCTTTGCATCTTTGGGATAGCTTTCTGGATAGACATCGATCAGCTTCACGACCCAATCGCTGTCCGTGCCCGTAGTTGAAGCGAACAGATGCGCCACAATATCGCCGGCGATTACTGTGTCTTCTTTCAGCGGCTCAGTTTCCCAGGTCATTACGTCAGGGCGATTCTCGACAAAGCGTTGGTCTTCAACCAGCCAGGTCGACCAGCGCGAGCCACCTTCATTGGCAGGATTGTACGTGGGCTCGATAGGCCGCTGACGATACGGCACCGGATGCGCTGGATCTGAAACATAGCTGTCGAATTGTGGCTGCGCTCCTGTGGGTGGATCGAATGAAAGCCGGCCATCGATGTGGAAATAAAGATTCCGCGGCGTTACGTTGGCGCGAGGCGGCCACGCATCGAATGAAGTCCAGCGGTTCGAACCCGTCTCGAACGTTATGGCTTCCGGCTGTTCAAGTTTGCCTTTATCTTTCAAATAGTAAGCGAACCAGGGACGCAAAATATTCGCGCGAAAGTATTGGCTGGCCGGGGCTCCGAAATCGATGTTGCCCAGCTTATCGCCGGTGGCCCGGTTCCATCCGCCATGATTCCATGGCCCGGCGACGAGATAATTCATGTGGTGGTTATCTGTCTTCTCGAGAATCTCATAGGCTTTGATCGGGCCATAGAAATCTTCCTGGTCCCACCAACCGGCGACGTGCATGATCGGCACGGTGACCTTCTTGAGTTGACTGACCAACGCTTGTTGTTGCCAGAACTGATCGTAATTGGGATGATTGACGAAGTTGTTCCACGTCGGCAACTTTCCATGAAAGTATTTAGCGTCCGCATTCGAGAGCGCGCCGAGTCGCAGATACCATTGGTACGTGTCGAAGCGATCGAACTTAAAGTTCGTGAGAACATTCGAAGTCTCCAACTCATATGCGTACTCAAAACCGTAGCTCAACCGGAAAGCCCCGTTATGGTGAAAGTCATCCCCAAGGAACATGTCGGCGGGAGTTGCCAGTTCGGTGACCGCCTTCAACGCCGGATGCGGATCGATCACGGCCATCACCACCAGCCATCCGGGATATGAAGTCCCAAACATTCCGACACGGCCGTTGTTGTGCGGCACGTTTTTGATCATCCAATCTACCGTGTCATATGTGTCAGTGCCTTCGTCGATCGTCGTGGGATTGCCGGGGCCGCGCGGCGGACGTTGCATGACAAACTGCCCCTCGGATTTGAACTTGCCGCGAATGTCCTGGAACGCGAAGATGAATCCTTCTTCGATCAATTCCTGCAAAGAGCCGGGAAAGCCCCGATAAATGTTATCGATGCCGTAAGGAGTGCGATTAAAGAGAATCGGCAGCGGGTCGCGATGCGATTTCGGAGCGTAAATGATCGTGTGCAGTTTCACTCCGTCGCGCATGGGAACCATCTGCTCGATCTTATTGAAGCCGGCGGGCGGATCGGGCGGCTGAGTTTGCGCGTGGAGCGATGCCGAAGAGAGAAAGGCAATAAAGATGATCGGAAGCACCAATCTTAATCCGCAAAAGATTCTCTTCATGGCAGTAACTGCTCCTGGATGGAAGTTTGTTGGATCACGTATTCTCCTGGAGCTCTCATTCACACCCGGTTTCAACCGGGTGAAATATGGTCCTCCAGAAATTCCTGGAAACCGTTTCAACGGTTTACTTTCTTGTCGGTTAAAGCAAACCGTTGAAACGGTTGGTCGAAATTGTTTGCTCCATCCGGTCACCCGGTTGAAACCGGGTGTGAATGAGAGGAATGCCCGCGACAAATCAAGCGAGCAATCCAAAACTATAAACATGGCGCTCCTACGGAGCTTGAGGCGTTCGCGTGGCTTTCTTTGACTCATCAAATCGCTATTTGATCCTGCCCGGCCCCCAAAGCGCTTTGCCCGGCTTTGCACCCGTATGCTCGCCATCTTTGAGTACCTGCACGCCATTGACGAAGACATCCTTGACGCCAACGGCAAGCTGATGCGGATTTTCAAATGTCGCGCGGTCGGCGATCGTGTTTGGATCAAAAACAACCACGTCAGTGAACATGCCCTCCTTCAGAAAGCCACGATGATCCAAGCCGAGATTCGTTGCCGGAAGACTGGTCAGCCGCCTTACTGCTTCCGTGAGCGAGATCACTTTCTCTTCGCGAACATATTTTCCGAGCAGACGCGCGAAGTTTCCATAAGCGCGCGGATGTGCGGAAGACTTGAGAAATATGCCCTCGGGCGCAATCGATGCTGCATCCGAACCGAACGAAACCCAGGGCTGGCGAATCTGCTTCTTGATATTGTCTTCGCTCATCAGGAAATAGATCGTGCCGATGCGAGAGCGATCTTCGAGCACCAGGTCCATGATCGTCTCAACCGGATCTTTGCCGCGCATCTTCGCGACTTCGGCGAGCGTCTTGCCCGTTAGAGGTTTCAGCTTCTCAGTTTTGAAACTGGCCAGCAGGATTCGATCGGGCGAGCCGGCTAACAGGTAAAGATTCTCCCAATCGTTTGTAGGAGTGCGAA
>QHXH01000476.1 GCA_003222855.1 Acidobacteriota bacterium | reverse complement strand
TCCGACGATGACCGCGGCAGAGAACGTCAAGCTCGCGCTGGCGTTCGGCGGAATGCACGGCGTCGAACGTCGTCAGCGCGCGGAGGCATTGCTCGACCGGGTTTCGTTGTCTGATCGAAACGATCATCGTCCGTCCGAATTGTCAGGTGGCGAGCAACAGCGGGTGGCCATCGCGCGAGCCCTGGCGAACAGTCCACGGGTTTTGCTTGCTGATGAGCCGACGGGCAATTTAGACTCGACGCGCTCACGCGAACTGCTGGCGCTGCTGCGCGAAATGGTCGAGCGCGATCGCTTGACCGTCCTGCTCGTCACGCACGATCACGAACTGGCGAGCAGCTACTCGGATCGAATCATCATGATGAAGGACGGAAAAGTAATGTAGCGCAAGTTGTTAACTTGCGATCGTCGCAACTTAACAAGTTGCGCTACAAATTTAGAGGTTTGCCATGTCAACACCAACCCCCCAGGAAATGACGCTCGACGCGATTCGCTCGGTGCCGCTGTTTGGATCGCTTGACGATGAAGCTGCCGTCAACCTTCGAAATCTCCTTCGAGTGAATGACGTCCCCACTAACACCAGCCTCTTTCGCGCCGGTGATAAGGGCGACGCCATGTATCTGATCGAGCAGGGCCGCGTCCAGATCACGATTACGGACGAGGACAAGAAGCAAATCGTATTGGCTGAGCTTGCGCAGGGCGATTTCTTCGGTGAGATGGCCATCATCGACGGCAAACAGCGATCGGCCGACGCTACGGTGATTGAGACGGCGCGACTTGCCGTACTATCGCGGGAAAATTTTCTCAGCTTTATCCACGACAACCCGAAAGTCGCATTGGAAATGCTGAGCGCTACCTTCTCGCGTCTGCGTCGTACGGACAAAATGCTTCAGCAACGTGTTTCGCGAAACGTCAATGTGGTTTACGAGAAGAGTCTTAACACTCTCGACCGAGTGGCGATCGCCATCACCAACCGCGTCGGCTCGTTTGGCTTCTTTCTAATCATTTTGGGATGGACGGTCGTTTGGACGAGCTACAACATTCTGGCCTCAGAGATCCCTTCGCTGCACCTGCGCGCCTTCGATCCGTTTCCGGCGTTCGTTGCCTACCTCCTGATTAGTAACGTCATTCAGATTCTGTTAATGCCGCTGATCATGGTGGGACAGAATCTTCAGGGACGTCACTCGGAGACCCGCGCGGAACTCGATTTCCAAGTCAACCTAAAGAATGAGATTTCGCTGACTGAAGTCCTGCGCCGTCTGGATGTGATCGAAAGCGAGCGTCTGCCGCTTTTGTTTGCGCAGCAGAACGAGCGGATTAGCGAGTTGAAAAGTTCGGCGGCGATTGCGTCCAATGCACCTTGAGGCAGTGTCAGAAGCCCGGCCGTCAGGGAGGGCCACTGTCGAAACGAGCCCTTGCTGACGCGCGGGCTTCCGACACCATTTCTTACCAATGACCCAGGCAATCTTCTTTGATTTCAACGGCGTGATCATCAACGATGAACGCATTCACCTGAAAGCCTATCGCGAAATACTGACCAGTGAAGGCGTCGAACTTAGCGACGCAGATTATTTTGCGTCGCTGGGAATGGACGACGTGGCTTTCGTTAGCGCCGCGTTCGCGCGGGTCAACAAACCTCTGAACGACGAACTCATGCGCGGCGTCATCGAGCGCGAGCATGCAAAGCACCGTGAAATAATCAAGAGTGATCTGCCGGTCGCCGCGGGCGTCGTTGCATTTATCAAAGAGTTAGCGCGCCATTATGACCTCGGGATCGTCAGCATGGCTGAACACAGCGAGATCGATCACGTGCTGAATCTCGCCGGCATAAGTCATCAGTTTTCACTCGTGGTCAGTGCCGCGACCGACCTTAGGCACAAGCCCGCGCCGGACTGTTATCTGCGAGGTCTGGATCTGCTGAATAGCCGGCGCCGCGCTGATCGAAAATTACCCCTGCTCGCAGCGGAATGCGTTGTAATTGAGGACGCCCCGCCCGGAATCGAGGCAGCCCGTGCCGCGGGCATGAGAACTATCGGGGTAACCACGACGGTAGGTGAAAAGGCCTTGCGCGACGCTGGGGCGGACATCGTCACGGGTAATCTCGCCGACTGGAACGCCGACGCGGTACACCATTTGTTTGGATAGGGTCAATACCAGGAGCGGTTCGACTAGAGCGCGAGCGTCCTCGCTTGCAATCACTCGTCGGAGAGACAACGCGGCAACCGGGGACGGTTGCGCTCCAGTCTTACCCGGTCGCTACAGGTTGCGGTTCTGACATGCTATGCCGCGAACAATCGTTGTTGGTGACATCCACGGGTGCTTCGATGAACTTTCGGACCTGCTCGATCTCATCAAGCTAAAAAACAATGACCGCGTCGTGGCGGTGGGGGACCTAATCACAAAGGGGC
>QHXH01000475.1 GCA_003222855.1 Acidobacteriota bacterium | reverse complement strand
GCCCAGTTCAGATAAAGCATCACCAGCATCATGCCGACTAGCGTCAGCACGTTGACCAGCATCCCCAACATGACCTGCGAGATTAGGTTCTGCACGGCATCAATGTCGGTCGTGACGCGACTGATCAGATCGCCGGTACGTTTTTGATCGTGATAAGAGAGTGAGAGCCTCTGAATGTGACTGTAGAGCACGCGCCGCAGGTCGTGCATGACCCACTGGCCCACGCTGGTCGTCAAATATTTTTCGAAGTAGCTGCTCACGGCGCCGAAGATCGCGATCACCAGTACCGCGAGCACGACGAAGTTCAGAATGGAAAACTTATCGGTGCCGATGAAGCTGACGATGCTCGCCAACCAGTCGGGCATCCGCTTCGAGCCGAAGACGTGATCGAATACGATCTTCAGCGGCCATGGCTCGAGCAGATCGGTAATGCTTTCGCCCAGGACAGCAATGAATGCGAGTGTGAGTGTGCCCCAGTGCGGATAGAGCAGGTCGGTGATGCGAATCTTTTTTTGCATGGCTCCTGGTGTCAGAACCGCGAGCGGTAGCGACCGGATCTACCATCCGACATTCGACCGGGCCGTGCTTCGTCGTGTTTTCCTTAATGATTCGTCTGATCCGGTCGCTACCGCTCGCGGTTCTGACACTCCGGTCGCTACCGCTCGCGGTTCTGACACACTCTCAACCCGGCAGTTTCGCCAATTCACCTATTCGCGCCATGACAGTTCGGGTAAGACTTTCTATTTCTTCCGGGCTGTAATTCGCGGCGCGAAAGGCATCGCGGATTTGCTGCTCGCTCAACTGCGACAGGATTCCACTAATCCATTTGGCCTGTTCCACCGTAATGTCGTTCAGCAGATGCTGGTTCTTGCCTCGATAAGCAAAGACGACTTTGCCCTTCTGGACGCCTTTGATGAATTTTGTATCGGCGACGTACTGTTCAGGGCGGTTGCGGGTATGGCCGAAAAGGTTCCCCTCCTTACCAAAGCTGGCGCCCAAATCCGTATCGAAGTATCGCGCCTCTTTTTGTCCGGTAGCTTCATCGGTGACCAGCAGCACATTGTTGTTGTGATTCTGGATGTCCCAGTTATTGATCAGGGCCATGATCACTTTTAGGCCTTGCAATTCTTTTGTGCCGACGAACGGATTCTTTTCCCAATCCCATCGTTGGTCCATACGCTTGACGCCGCCGCCGCGCGCTTCGAATCGCACATTGTCAAACGCGCCTTTGCCCTCGATGACCACGTGCGGCACCAGGTAAGTGACATCCACATAGTATCCAGCGGCCCACACCAGACGCGTGGCCGCTGTTTCGGATTGCGCCTCTTGTCCGATCTTGACGACCCATTCGTTGCCGGCGCCGTCACGCACGCGATACTTGGTCGAATAACTTCGTGTTTCATCTTTGAGAAACACTACGTGTGACAAATCCGGTTTCATCGATTCGCCGCCGAAACCGAGAAACAAGTCGCGCGACGTAATGTCGGTTGGCTCTTGCCAAAGGACAGCGCGCGCGTCTGCCGGAATGGGTTTGGGTTGCTTGGTCTTACCGTCCTTCTGCGCCTTTAGCGTTACCGGTAATAAACCAAGACCAACGATCGCGATAATCGCAATTGCTTGAATTCTTCTGCTTACGAACATTGCATGATCCTCCGACTTTCTTTTGAGATCCGAGGGCATCAACCGAGAACATCTACACTTTCAAAGTACATTTGACTGTCGAACGGCGGTTCACCGGATGCGTTGACGACCGGCAGGTATAAGCCGTCGGGGGAAAGCTCGCGAGCATTAACGTTATCGCGTAAATAAGTCTGAAGCACCTCATCTTTCAAGTACGCGCGCAGTTTCGGATCGTCAATCGGACAAACCACCTCAACGCGGTGGTTCAGGTTGCGCACCATCCAGTCCGCGCTGCCGATGTAAATTTCTTCATGGCCGTCGTTCGCGAAATACACAACCCGGCTGTGTTCGAGGAACCTGCCAACAATACTGCGTACGCGAATGTTGTCAGACAGCCCCGCCACTCCGGGACGCAGCATACAGATGCCGCGAATGATGAGATCGATCGAAACGCCGGCCTGGGACGCTTCATAAAGACTTTCAATAATGTTGGCATCAGCCAGCCGATTGAGCTTTGCGATGATGCGCGCGGGACGGCCGGCTTTAGCGTGCGCGGTCTCTCGCTCGATCAGGGACGTCAGTTTCTCGCGCAGGTTCACAGGAGAAACCAGGAGCTTGCGATAATCCTTCGGCGTCGAATACGCGGTAAGATAATTGAAGAAATCAGTGGCGTCTTCGCCGATCGCTTCGTCCGCGGTAAATATTCCGAGGTCTGTATAAGTCGATGACGACGTGGGATTATAATTTCCGGTCGCGATATGAACGTAACGCCGCAACGTCTGTCCTTCCCGGCGAACCACGAGCGTCAGCTTGCAGTGCGTTTTCAGCCCGATGAGCCCGTAAACAACGTGAACGCCTGCGCGCTCAAGCGCGCCTTTAACTCGATTAAAGCGGTGACCTGCTTCCCTTGCTCACCCGCTTGGCGCAGTATCTCGGCGATTTCAGATTGTTGGCCGGTGCGATACAGACAAATCTTGATCGCCAGCACGTTTTTGTCGTTGGCGGCGGCGCGAACGAAATTCGTTACCGTCGAATAGTCGGTGTACGGATGATGCAAGAGCACGTCGCCGTGCCTGATGGCGTCAAAGACCGATTTGCCTTGCGCCAGCCGTTTTGGGCGCACCGTTCGCAGCGGCGTGTGCTTCAGATCCGGCCGGTCCAAATCGCACAACACGCCGAGATCGAGAATGTTCAAGGGACCGTCGAGAATGTAAACGTCGTCGGGCTCAACGCCGATTGACTCCATCAGATAGAGCAGCATCTCTTCGGGCATGTCCGCCGCCACTTCCAACTTGACCGGCGAACCGAAGCGCCGCTTCCGTAACTCGCGTTGAAGTGCGCTCAACAGATCGCCCGCCTCTTCCTCGCGAATATCAATGTCGGCGTCCCGTGTTACCCGAAACATGTGCGCGTGCTCAACGCTCATTCCATGAAAAAGCGAACCCAGATTGCACGCGATCACTTCGCTGAGAAATGTGTACCTGGTCGTGTCGCCCACCTGGACCAAACCAGGCAAAGATGGCGGCACTTTCAACCTGATGAAACGTGTCGGCGTAGCTTCAGCCGCTGTTGAGCGGACCATGATCCCGAAGTTCAGACTCAAGCCGGAGATGTAAGGAAACGGGTGCGCCGGATCAACCGCGAGCGGCGTTAGCACGGGAAACACTTCGCGCCCAAAATACTCATCCGCCTGGTAGCGCTCGGCTTTCGTCAACGATTCGTAGGGAGCGATGACGATGCCTTCGCGCGCCAGCGCCGGCAGGACATCTTCCTTCAGGCAGCGCATCTGCTCCAATGCCAGCGGCTGCAAACGAGTGCGGATTTCCGCCAACTGCTCGGCCGCGGTCAGGCCGTCGAGCGACGGCTGTTCCCATCCGTGCTCGACCTCTTCTTTCAATCCGGACACCCGCACCATGAAAAACTCGTCAACGATGCTCGAGAAGATGATGAGAAAGCGAAGCCGCTCGAGCAGCGGATTGCGGTCGTCACGAGCTTCGTCCAAAACCTGACGAAAGAATTCGATTAGGCTCAATTC
>QHXH01000474.1 GCA_003222855.1 Acidobacteriota bacterium | reverse complement strand
TTGTGTTGATCGCTGGTTCAATTACCGGCGTACCGGTAATTCCAATTTCGGGGACGATATCGCCCGAGCTAATGTCACCGCTTGGCACCGTCGTCGCACCCGAAGCGGCTCCGTGTGCAGCATCGAGGAGTGTAACCTTCCAGAGCGGAAACCCATTGGCACCGCCGTTGCTGTCGGCATCGAATGCATAGACGCTGTCATGTTCTGTCACGATAAAGACAACATTGTGCGCCGTGCCCGCTTGTGAGGTTCCCGCGCCCATCGTAACACCCGCCAAATACAGCGGCTGAGCATAGATATAACCGTCAACCAGTTGTGAAAATAGCTTTCCGAAACCGGCAGTATTCACGTTCGACGGGGTGAGGATCGTCTCGTTTGTGTTTGCGCCCGTTCGTGCATTGTCATAATGCTGAGTGACGACATTTGTCTGTGCCGCCACGCTGCGCACGAAGAGCGACAAGACGCCGCAGAACAACATTACCTTGAAGAAGCGACCGTCGCTACGCACTCGTTCGGGAGCAAGAGTTTTGCGCGGGAAATTTCCTGCACGTTCAGACCGGAACATGAGTGTCAGGCCTCTTCAACTGGTCATTTAATGTGCAGCCGTCATGCTTGGATTGCAACCACCCCAAACGGTTCTTGTTCACAAGTGGGCTGGCCAGCGGCCAGGGGAAAAACCGCCCATAGGGGACAAAGGGCAAATTTTCGCGAGTATTAACCTGCACTCTGAGGGCCATCGAAGAAATTAAAAACAAGGCAGTTAGGAGTCTGCAGGAGACAATTGTGGGCAAACTTGTTCATCTTTTTGCTGAAGTTTTTCTTCACGAAAGCATGACAATCTATGTTGCCTTTCTTGACGTGCTGGAAGTGGGGGTAAAGTGCAAGTGAAAGCGCGGATGACGTCTGAGCCAGGAGTTCACGCGCCGATGTTGTGGATGCCGTAGTTATCGACGATCAGATGCAGTTCCGATTCGACCGGCGTTTCGGTGTCGACGCGCCTTCAGAAAGCGAACGAACTTGCTCACGTCTCGCTCTATTCCGCCCGCATCAAGCACACGGGCCAACATGAGCACCGACGTCGGCCGGTAGGCGGCCACATCAACCGCATCGATTCCTGCAATACCACATATATTTTCTCCCGATTGGTTGTCACCGTTCTGCCGACCGTGATGCTGCTTGGCTAATTTCTCTTATATCCATCGCTGCTGGCTTTATAGCGCTGCCCACCCACATTCGGACGGGATCGCGGCGGTGCTTCATGTATCCGAACACGGCGACAACGGCAGCCACATTCATCAAACAAAATGCTTGACCTGCGGTAGCTAGAGACCACCGTCTCAATTTCGGCAACAAGGTCGGAGCCACTGCGATTCCGTATAAAAGGCTTTGCAAAATTGCGAGCATCAAATAAAACTTGGATCCCGCTAGCGCCCAAGCGCTGAAGAACATGGTTATCAGAAACCATGGAGCGAAGAGCCGTGTCAGTTTGTGACTGGCATACCGAAATCGAACTGCTTTGTTGCATATCGCCCAAGGCGCCAACTCGAGCAGCTGAATATTGCCCGCCAGGGTGCGCACTTTGCGTCGAAACTCCGAACCGGCATATTGCGACAGTTCGTCCCACACCCGGGCTTTGGGTTCGAAGATAACCCGTTTCCCCTGTCGGATTACGTGCAGCGGAACGAATACGTCATCTAGCAGAGTACCCATTGGTAGACGTGGGATAAGTGAGCGGCGCGTGGCGTAAAGCGCGCCTGTGGCTCCAATAACCGAACCGCTGGCCGACTCGCACCTTCGAATCAACTTTTCCAGCCGCCAGTATGCCGAGATCCCGGATGCCTTGCCTTCTGCGTCCGACGAGAACATCAGTTCGCCGCTGACGCAGCCTACGCTTTCATCGGCGAAGTTCGACACCAGTTCAGCAATCGCGCCTGGCTCAATTCGTTGCCGCACATCGGTAAACACCACTATCTCATTACTACTTGCTGCAAGCGCACGGTTCAACGCTTCAGCCTTTCCGACGCGCGGGCAAAGAATGCTGTTTACTCCAGTGGCCAAGCTGAGAAGTTCCGCGGTGTTATCGGTCGAGCCGTCAGACACCACTACGAGCTCCAGGCTCTCCTTCGGGTAATCAAGGGTTGACAGATTCTCGAGCTTGGCCAAGAGAGCGTCGCCACCGTTGTGAACGGCCATGACGATAGATACGCTCGGCCGGATCGGTCCCCTGATCAGCTGCTTTGGGCTCAGCCAAGCTAACAACCACATCAAGATTGCATACCCTATGAAGGCGTATGCCACGATGATTGTGCTAGCCCAGAAGAGGAAGTTCATTGGACGCCTTGCCCCAATGCGACGGTCTCAACTGCTTCGAATATAACTAACCAATGCATATCCGCGATAGACGGCCGCATAGAGGTCGTGTGCGTTGGTCGGAGCCCAGAGCTCTCCGGCGCACATCGAGGGATGCGACCGCGCTCGCTCAGCGAACTCCCCGACCTATGATGACAGCTCGAATCGTGTAAAACACGATAAGGAAGTCCAGCATGATGGACACATTGCGAATGTAGTACAGGTCGAAACGTAGCTTTTCTTTCGCTTCTTCAACCGTGGCGCCGTAACCATAATTGATCTGTGCCCATCCTGTGATTCCTGGGCGCACTGCATGGCGAACATTGTAGTAAGGAATCTGTTCGTGCAACTTCACCGCAAACTCCGGCCGCTCCGGACGAGGACCGACAAAGGCCATGTCTCCGCGCAGCACGTTCCAAATCTGCGGAATCTCATCCAAACGCGTCCTTCTCAGGAATCTTCCAACCGAAGTGATTCGGGGATCTTGATCACTCGCCCACGTGGGACCGGTATCCGCTTCAGCGTCGGGCCGCATGGTCCGGAATTTATAGCAATCAAAAACATAGCCGCGGAGGCCGACGCGTTTCTGCCGGTAGAGCAGCGGGCCCGAAGAACTCAGTTTAATGAGCATTGCGATGAATGGAATCAAAGGCAGAGTAACAATGGAAAGTGCTAACGCTAAAAGCGTCGAAATGACACGTCGCGGAAACCACTTGCGCTGAGACAAGCGAAATCCATCCCCAAAGATCATCCAGCTTGGATGCAGCTCATCCACGTCGATCTTCCCAGTTGCTTTCTCAAGAAGCGAAGTCCCATCGTCAACACGGATTCCTTGGAGCCGTATTTCGAGAAGTTCGTTTACAGGCATTATGGATCTGCGGTCCGACAAAGCCACAATTACACGATCCACGGCACGACGGTTCCCAAGATCCAGTATCGTTTTTCCGAGTGACTCGCTGCTCAGATGTACCTTATTGGTATCTTCCGCCCAGTCGATCAGATCCATTCCCAATTCCGCGCGCGATTCA
>QHXH01000227.1 GCA_003222855.1 Acidobacteriota bacterium | reverse complement strand
GCGCGTGCGGAAGGTTTAGGCGTGGGCTACCGTCCACCAGCACGCGTTCTCGAAATTAAGGCGGGCAGTAACCTGCCTCTAAACGACTCCGCGTGGCTCCGTTAGGAGCCAGATGTTTATAGGACCGCTGTTTATAGGACCGCCCACAAGTAATCATGAAGCTCCTTTAGGAGCGAAATGAATTCCGCTCTTACGGAGCTCAAAATCAAATCAATCGCCGCGTCCATAAATATTTCGCGCCTAACGGCGCTTCAAAGAAGACAACTGCTTTCGCTCATTCGGGCAAGGATGCCCGCGAACCGCCGACAGGATGTCGGCCCTCCTACGTCAGCTTCTTCTTATAAACTTCTTTCAATCCCGTCTGCGCCTGATCATGCGCGTCGTAAACGTCGGGTCGCGCCAGCACTGCTCGATACTGCATGAGCGCGTCGTTACGTTTGCCGGCGAGGTCGAGGGACTGCGCCGCATACAAGTGCGCCATCGTCGCCAGCCCAGCCCAGGCGCCGGGCGCATCGGCAGAAGCCAAAAACTCTTTCGACGCGCGCTCGTACTGGCCCGAAGTCATCAGTGCTTCGCCGTACTTAAAATGAATTAGATCGAAAGCGCGAGACGCTGTATCGCGCACCGCTTTGTCTTTCAAGAGCAATTCGAAAGTCGCGAAAGCTTCGATCTCAGCGGCGGTCGTGTTAGTGGTGTGATTCGATTCGCGTTCCAGCGCAGCTTGCGAGACCAGCGCGTCCGCCGCTTCCAGCCGGCACAAATAATTTCTCGGATACTTGATCGCCAGTTCTTTGGCCAACGCCGCGGCTTCAGCGAAACGCTTTTCGCGCGTGTACAAAACGATCAGCAGTGTCTTGGCTTCATCGTGTACCCAATGGCCTTCCTTCGCCACCCGCTCGAGAGTCGCTAATCCGCGTTTCTTCGATCCATGAAAGCCAAACAGGCCGGCGCCAATCTTTATCGGCAACGGTAACGCGCCTACCGTGTAATCGTATAAACCGATCGACAGTTCAGCGTCGCGATAGTTAGGATCGAGCTTAATCACTTGCCGGTGTTTGTCGACAGCATCTGAGCCGTCTTTCAACGCGGCAATGTGCCGCCGCTCGACGGCTTCTTCAAACGAAGCTTTCAATCCTTCAATCGCGCCGAGGAAATAAAGCGCCTCAGTGTCCTTAGGAAACTGCTTCAAACGCGCCTCAGTCAACAACCGCGCCTGCCGGGTCAATGCGCGAAATTGATCGACGACCTTTGGATCGGCCTTGTCCTCGCTGTTTGAATAGAACGAATCGCTGCCATAAAGCGAAGATTGCAACTTGCGCGTCTCATAAAGAGTTTCCGTCCAAAGCGTGTCGGCGAGAAACTGCGGGCCGGCCGGATATTTCGGAAACGCGTCGGCCATCTGCTGGAAATTCTTGCGGGCGCCGTCGTAATCCAGATTGAACAGCGCCTCAGATCCGGCGACGCGCAACGCTTCAAACTTCGCGCGTTCGGTGTCAGTGAGCCATGGAGACGGCGCTGACTGCGAGAAGCCAATGCACGGTGCGAACAGTAGAAAAACAACTGCGATAAATTTTTGAACTTTCATTCGTCTCCAACTCTCGCTACTAAGTCGAAAAGCTCTCCAAATATTTCACCCCACTGCCGGTGTTAAAGAGCACAACACGCTCATCCGATTTTACCGATCCGTCGTTCATTAGTTTCCGGAGCGCCGGCAAACACGCGGCGCCTTCAGGTGCGCAGAAGATTCCCTCGGCCGAACCAATTTCTTTGGTCGCTGCGATCAACTCGTCATCTGTCACCGCGATTGCGGTCCCGCCCGAAGCACGCAAAGCATCGATGATCAAAAAGTCGCCAATGGCTTTTGGCACACGCAGCCCGGAAGCCGTGGTATGGGCATTCTGAAATTCCTCCGCGAAGCGCTTCCCTTCTTCAAATGCGCGCACGATCGGCGCGCACCCCGCCGCCTGGACCGTCACCATTCGTGGCCGTTTCGATCCAATCCAACCCATCTGCTTCATTTCATCGAACGCTTTCCACATCCCGATCAATCCCGTGCCGCCGCCGGTTGGATAAAAGATCACGTCAGGCAGATGCCAATCGAACTGTTCCGCCAACTCATAACCCATCGTCTTCTTGCCTTCGATCCGATAAGGCTCTTTCAAAGTCGAGACATCGAACCAGCCTTCAGCTTCTTTTCGCCGCCCGACTTCGGCGCCACAGTCGGTGATTAATCCGTCCATCAACGTGACGTGCGCGCCGGTCTGCTCGCATTCGATGACGTTTGCGCGGGGCGTATCTTTTGGCATGAAGATGTGCGCTTCCATTCCGGCCGGCGCAGCGTAGGCCGCAAGCGCCCCCGCGGCATTGCCCGCCGACGGAACGGCCAACTTTTTCACGCCCAGCTCTTTCGCCATCGAAACGGCTGCCGTCATCCCGCGCGCCTTGAAACTCTGTGTCGGGTTCTGCCCCTCGTCTTTGATATAGAGCTCGTTCAATCCGAGTTGCGCGCCCAATCGCGTAGCGCGCAGTAACGGTGTGAATCCTTCACCCAAACTCACGATGTTCTCGTCTCGCTCAACCGGCAATACCTCGCGATAACGCCATAGATCAGGGTTGCGCTGTCTTAGCGACTCTTTTGTCAAAGACCGGCCCGCGCGTTCAAAATCGTATCGAACCAGCAACGGCTTTCCGCATTGAGTGCAAAGGTTGTGCAAGCGTTGTGCCTCATGCCGCTGTCCGCACGCGCCGCATTCAAGATAAGTAACGTTCATTATTTCAGCCTTTCTTTCAAAGGGTTCAGGGCCGACCATCATAGCGTCTTGAGGGTGATTGCGTCAGGTGGAGCGGGAATCTTGCGCTGTGTCAGAAGCCCGAGCCTTAGCGACCGCAACTGTGACCAGGCGTGACTTGTGACCTGAGGAGCCCTCGCTTAAGGTCGGGCTTCTGACACGCTGACAACGTGCACTTTGCGTTGAAATCGAGGAGAGCTAAGAATGCCGAACCGCACCGCAACTATTCAAACGAACAAGGGAACTATCAAATTCGAACTGCTCGAACAGGACGCGCCCAGGACGACCGAGAATTTTCGTTTACTCGCTCAGCAGGGTTATTACAACGGAGTCATTTTTCATCGCTGCATAAACGGTTTCATGATCCAGGGCGGAGATCCAACCGGCACCGGACGCGGCGGAGCTTCAGCGTGGGGCGGACGATTCGCTGACGAGATCGATTCATCATCGGAAGTCTATAAGCATGGCTACAAAGCGGGCACGGTGGCGATGGCCAACGCTGGCCCAAACACAAACGGGTCGCAGTTTTTCATCATGCACGTTGATTATCCGCTGCCGCCGAGTTACACGATTTTCGGACGAGTAACGGAAGGACAGGATGTCGTCAACGCGATCGCAACCTCGAAAACTGATCCGAGCGATCGACCGTTGTCGGAAGTGAAGATGGAGAAGGTTTCGGTGAGCGAGTAAACCTCGGAGTCCACTATTCTCGGAGGTTCGTGATTTCAGTTATCTTGAGCGTTACAGGATCAGCTTCGAAGTTTGGCGCCTGTCGAATCGCGCCGGCAACGAATTCTTTTGCCAGCCGCACGGATTCATTCAACGCGATTCCCTGAGCCAGGCATGCCGCAATTGCTGACGACATCATGCAACCGGTGCCGCGAACGAGCGGCGCGTCAATCCACTCGCCACGAAAGCTCGTAGTTTCATCTTCATCGTGCAGTAGATCGGTTGCTTGTCGTCCTGCTGACTTCTGATCTCGGACTTCTGACTTCTGGCTTAGATGTCCACCTTTGATTAGCACCGCGCGCGCTCCCATTTCACGGAGCTTCTGCGCCGCGTTCCGCATTCCTGATTCGTCTTCGACGCGCACGCCGGCGAGGGCTTCGGCTTCCGGAATGTTGGGTGTGATTAAGCGCGCCAGCGGAATCAATTCGTGGCACAGAACTTCGATCGCCTCCTGCTCCATTAATTCATAGCCCGACGATGAGCGCATCACCGGATCGATCACGGGCGGCGGCAAGTCGTGATTGCGAATCAGCCGCGCTATCTCCAGGACAATTTCCGCAGTCGGCAACATTCCCGTCTTCACGGCGGCCACCGGAATCTCTTCGATCACCGGAAGTATTTGCGCGCGGATCGATTGGGCGCTTTCGTGAATCGCGCCGAAAACGCCTTCTGTGTTCTGGAAGGTCAGCGATGTTATCGCCGCCACCGGACGGCACCCAAAACATAGAATGGTTCGCACGTCAGTAATTATCCCGGCGCCCCCGGAGGGATCGAACCCCGCCACGGTCAGAACCACAGGAGTGTGATTTTTGCTGCCGGCCATCTGCCTGTGCAGGAATCTCTAATTCAGAGTGTGCAGCCTTCGCTGAAAATCGTGAACGATTGGAGGCTTTTTGCCATCGGGCAGAACACTCAGGCCTTCGGCGCGCAGATAGCTACCCTGTTGCGCGACGCCTCCGGGAAACTTTGGATTCAATCGGCCATCGTCTTTGACGACTCGCCAATAAGCCGTAATTCTCTTCTTCCCGTTAGCCCGATCTTCTTCGGCCGCCTCAGCGGCGATGCGAACAAAGATACCCGTCGTCAGCGGACACGTTACCTCGGTCCCAAAATCTTTAGCTAATTTTCTTCGCAGTTCGCCAACGGTGACCAGCTTGCCTTTGGGAACCGTGCGAATCAGATCGTCAATGAGCTTTGGCGTTGGGATAAGCATCGTGCCGTTGCCGAACCGCGACATCTTCGGCGGGACCCGCACAACCTTTGGCTCCTGTGGCTTCTCAAGTTTTTCTCGCCATCGTGTCCGACTGGTGAATCTGGATTTCATTTTTGTATCTCTCCCTTCGCAGCGTCCCGCAGAGCATACGTGATGCTCATTAGATTTTGCGAATCACCGAATAAGCTGATGCCGGCGATTCCCTGCGCACCTGCCGCGAAACAGTCCTGTGCGTTGGTGGTCGAAATTCCTCCCAGGGCTAAAACGGGAAAATCTCGAAGCTCCCGCGCAACATCAGACAATTTCTCTAAACCTATTGGCGGTCCAAATGATTCCTTCGATTGAGTTCCAAAGACCGGGCCAAAGACGATGAAGTCCGCGCCGGATTCGACAGCAGTTCTTGCTTCGGTAAATGAATGTGTCGACGCGCCAATCAAGAATTCTTCGCCAAAGATTTTTCTGATCGTTCCGGAATCAAGGGATTGCATAGTCAGATGCACGCCATCGGCGCCGGCGCCTACGGCAACGTCAGCCCGATCGTTGACCAGCAAGCGCGTGTTTGTCCCGCGCGTAAGCTCGCTTGCTCGCTCAACCAACTCGAATAGGACACGCGCGGTTAATTGCTTTTCTCGAATCTGGACTAAATCAATTTCGGCAGCAACGGCCACTGAGATTTGATCTAAGATGCGCGCGAATTCGGGCGCTTCAGGTGTGGTGTCTTCAATGGTTGCGCCGCGGGTAATCAGATAAAGGATCGGTCTTGACAGGTTGAGTGGCATCGGTCACAGAAGACGAATTCTGGCGCGAGCTTTCCACATATGGGCGTCCTTCGTCCAGCGCGCGCACAGTTCGTCGAAAATTGATCAACTCCCAAAAGCCCATTCCCAAATTTAATATCCCTATTCCCGAGACGGCGCCGCGTATCCATCCGGACGCAATAAAGCGCTGCACACCAAATCCGACCTTGCGCGACGCTATCAGAAGAAAATAATTATTGCCCCAATCGCTGAGACCAAACCATCCGTGCGGCACCCACGGCAGCACCGTCAGCACGATGCCAATCTCCAGGCAGAGGATGATGTAGAAAATTACGGTCAGTCTTGACGACATTGGCCTGCGGTCCTTAGAAAACAAAAATACCACAAAGCTAAGGCTGTGTCTCAGCTTCGTGGTCTAATTTAAGAAAGCCAACTTTGATTACGCCATCCGCGATTCGAGCGACTTCAATCGCTCATTCACCCCGCGATAAGAAACGTTAACGCCATAGATTTCGGTGAAGAGATTTTTCGCCTGATTCAAATCGCCGGCCTGCTCGTACGCGGCAGCGAGATCGAACCGCAGCGCTTGTCGTTCGTCGTCGGAGGTGTTCGGCGAGTTCAATCCTTTATTGAACCATTTGACGGCCAACTGCGGCACGCCTTTCTGCATAAAACAATGACCAAGAAGATTGCAGCACTGCAGGTAACGCGGGGTACCGTCATCCGGCGAGACCAGTCGCACGGCAATTTGAAATTCTTCCAAAGCCTCTTCGAACAGATCCATTTCTTTATAAGCGAGGCCGAGATTGTAATGGGTTTCGTAATCGCCGTTCCTGGCCGTGTCCGCTTCCGCCGAAATACGATACTCCTCGAATATCTCAGCCAGACCGGCGTCGATCGCTTGAAGCTTCGCAGTTGGTGGTTCAGCCACAGGCAAAGCCGGTTTAGAATGGTCCACCGCAACCGAGGAGTCGGCGGTCTTTTCAAAAGCCGAAGCCTCAGCCGGCTGGTCCGCTTCCATTACGATTGCAGCAGCACCAGTGCCAGTCTTTAATCGCTTTCGGCGCAAATCGATGTCGGGATGTGGTCCGAATTGGCGCTCCAGAAGATCCAGCGTATCAACTGCGATGTCTCCGTAACCTTGCGAGATATAGAAATCGACACTCTCCAACTCTTGTTTGCGAAGGATGGCGCGGCGATCTTCTTCTGCATCCGAAGTCTCGCCCGCGCTTTCGTCCAGGGAGCCGGATAATTCTTCCGAGACTCCTTCGAAGCTAAAGCCGCGCTCGATCTCCATCTCACTGGCCGTGTCATTCTGCGACCCTGTGGTTTCCGGAATCGAACTCCATTGGAATTCAGCCTCACCGTTCAAGGGAGACGACTCAGATTCAATAGCAAATTCTTGGGCCAAAGGCGCTGTGCCTGACTCAGACGCCATTCCGGCCGCAGGTTCAAATTCGGGCAACGCTTCAGCGGCCGCCTCTTCCGCCGCGCCGCCGAGTTCCTCAAGCCTTTCCGCATAGGCAGTGTCTTCAGGCACTAAACGCGTCAACTGCGTTAAGGCGTATCGCTCTTCGTCGGTCACGCCGGCGGCCCCCGCCGCCTCAGCCATTCTTTCAAGCGACGCTTTCAAATTATCAACATCACGCTGCCACCAGTAAGCACGAACCAGCAGTCGCAGCGCCTGAACGTTGTCGGCATCGCGAGCCAGCAACTCGTTGACCAATCCGAGCAAGTGGTGATCTTCCCGCTCATCCAGCATTCGTTCGGAAATGCGCGCGACGACGCCGGCGGCCGCGTCGACTTTGTCGAGCCGCAAATACAAACGAGCAACTTCGACCAGTCGTAAGTACGCCGACGGATCTTTTTCGATCAAAGCCACGGTTGCGGCGTCGGCTTGGGCCACGTCTTCCGCCTGGACGTAGGCTCCGGCGAGCATCGATAGCAATTCGAGATCGTCGGGATTTTCGCTGGACGCACGCGCAATTATTTCAGCGGCTTCGTCGGCCGTACCCCGAGTCGCATGCGCAGACAACAAACCATGCAAGCCAGCATGATTGCCTGGGTTAATGTCGAGCGATCTGCTGAATGCATCAAGCGCCTCATCTAAAGCCCCACGCGCCAGCAAACTTTGGCCACTATCTGTAAAAGCGGCCGCAGCTTCGTTGGTCATACCCTCTTTCAAATAGCCTTCTGCCAGCTTGAGCCGCACCGCTGTATTCTGTGGATCAAGATCCGCGATCTTCGCAAGTACCTCGAGTCCAGCTTGGGTAGCTCCGGATTTCGCATGCGCGTTTGCTACCGCAAGGTAATGGGCGCGCGCTTCGACGACGAGATCCTGCTGCGCATAGAGATCGGCGAGGCTGTTTGCTATTTCAATATCGTTCGGACGCAGACGATCGATCTTCTTGAACATCGCGATCGCCTTGAGCGCGAAGTCCTGTTCCCGATAATGATCACCGATGCGCCGAAAGCATGAAATCGCCGCCTCATGATCGCCAACGCGCACGTGAAGATCACCGAGGATATTCAGCGTCGTGAAGTCGTCAGGCTCGGCTTCGACGATTTTGCAGTATTCCTTAATCGCCGCCGGGATCTTACCCATTTCAAGGGATTTCTCGGCCGCGTGCAGAGTCTTTACCTTATCGAACGCCATGTTTTGAGAATCGCGGAATGAATTTCCCGGGGGCGATGACGAATGTTATCGCCATCGAGGACCATCAGGCTTTAGCATGCTGAAGCCGCTTCGAAGCAGAGCGGCACTTCTAAACCTAACATGCGGAGCGGTTTAGTGTCAACGATGTTTTTCCTGACAAAACAGGAAAAACGGCTGGAAATCGGCCTGATTTTACTAAATGACGTCGGCAAAATTCTTCCGAGTGCGCGCGAACCACCAATACCCAAAGACAAAGGTGACCAGCGCAAAGGCAGCGAAGTACGCAAGGCCTGACCAGTCCGGGCTGAGCCCATCGAGAATTACGCGACGATAATTTCGAACCAACGGGGTGAACGGATTCAAGTTAATCGCCAAACGATATTGCGCAGGCACAATGGATTCCGGATAAATAATCGGAGTCAGATACATCCACGCCATTAACACCAGCGCGATTCCCTGTACGATGTCGCGGACGAACACGCCCAGGGATGCGACGAGCCATGCCGCTCCGAAGGTCCCGATTAGCTGCGGAATCAAAATCAGCGGCAGGTAAATAAGCGTGACGTGCATCTCTCTTCGCAAAACGATGACGGCTACGATCAGTACCATCGTTCCAAACAACTGATTTACCACTGCGGCCAGGGACAACGACACCGGTAGCGTTTCAAGGGGAAAAACTACACGTTTCACGAGGTTCGCGTGAGCCACGATCGTGCTGGAAGATAGTTGTAAGGACTCCTGAAACGCATTCCAGGGTAACAACCCGCAGAAAAGGTAAAGGGCATAATCCCACTGAGAGTTGCTCGCGCCGAATCTTGCTTTGAAGATGCCGGCAAAAATGAAGGTAAAGATCGCGATCATTACTATTGGCGTCACCATCGTCCACATGATTCCCAGAAGCGAACCGCGATAACGCGCGGTCAATTCTCGCCTGGTCAGCGAAAAGACTAGATCAAATCGACGAGGCAGTTCCCACAGCGGCCGCCAAACCGCCCGTCGTGCTACTTGTGCAGAGATCATGTCTGGATGGCGTAGAAGGTTGACGTCCTGATAGCAGTCGGTTAGGTGGAGATGGTCTGGCGAAAGGCGCCAAGAAACGCCTCCATCTCATTTTGTTTGCCAATCGTAACGCGCATGTGATTTGGTAACGCCGGGAAAGCGCGGCCGACAGAAACGCCTGAGCGATTCATCGCGTCGATCAATGGACGCACCGGACGTTTCATGTCAATCATGATGAAGTTCGCTTGCGAAGGAATGTGCTCGTATCCCAACTGCTTAATCTGGTTAGAAACAAACTGTTTCGTTTGATTGTTCATTCGTCGCCCATTGGGCACTTGATCCGGGTCGTTGAGACTGGCAATCGCCGCTGCCAGTGCCATGATGTTTACGCTGTCCCAGGTCAGATGCGGCCTCATTCGCCGAATCGTTTCGGGTTGGGCGATGCAGTAACCGCAACGCAAGCCGGCCATTCCATAAACTTTCGAGAATGTGCGCGCTACGATCATGTTGGAATGATCCTTAACCAGAGGAATAACTGATTCGTAGTGGGGACTATCGGCGTAATGAAAGTACGCTTCATCAACGAGAATTATCGTTTGGCGTGGAACTTTGTTGATGAAATCGCGCAATTGATCCTTTGGCGTAATGCTCGCTGTCGGATTGTTGGGATTGCAGATATAGATTAATCCTTCGTTCGCCGCCGCCAGCATCTGCGGCAAATCATGAGCATAGGTTTTGTTGAGCGGCACCTTTACGACTTCCGCGCGGTTAACGCGCGCGTGATTGAGAATCGCTTCGAAAGTCGGATCGGCAGCGACTAACTTGCCGCGGCCCGGAACGAATTGCAACGCCGGCCCACGCGTTGGCTTCGCCAGCTCAATTGGCTTTGAATCATTTGTCATCGGCCCGGTAAACGCCGAGGCGCACACTTTCAGAATCTCACCTGACCCATCGCCAAGCACAATCTGTTCACGGCTAACGCCATTAATCCTGGCCAGCGTATCGATGAGCGTGTCAGCATGTTCATCCGGATAGCGCCAAGCGAGGGAGAACGCGTCGGTCATTGCTTTCAGCGCCAGCGGCGATGGACCATACGGATTTTCATTTGAATTCAAACGCACGATTGCTGACGCCGCGGCAGGCGAAGCGACTGGACGCGCAATAATTTCGCTGGGCCAGGCGATGCTGGGGCGCGCGATCGCGCTCACTGCACCAACGCCGGCCAGCTGCGCAAATCTGCGTCGAGATATAGAAGTGAATTTCGGCATGACTAAGACCTCCGCGGCAAGAAGTTGCGCTGCATTATGCCGCTATAGGGTGCGCACAGCCAAGCGATTGCATAACATTTCACCACGGAGGACACAGAGAAAAAATAAAAAAAGCGGAATTATTTTCGCTCTCTTTGTTCTTCTCGGTGTCCTCTGTGGTTAGATCATCCTTGAAATAAATTTTGTGATACGCTGGTTTTAGCCAAAATGCCGGAGAGAAGTTCGTCTAGCCTGTTTCCTGAAATGAGGGAACCGCACGGTTCAAGCGCGCGCTCTGCCACCGCCGCGCCGCTCGCCGATCGCATGCGGCCCCGCACACTTAGCGAATTCGTGGGTCAGGAACACCTGGTGGGCGAAGGCCGCGTGCTGCGCCGTTTGATTGAAGGCGGCACCACGATGCCGTCATTGATCTTGTGGGGCCCGCCCGGAACCGGGAAGACGACGTTAGCGCGTCTGCTGGCAGAGAAAACTGACGCCCGCTTCATAGCGCTGTCGGCAGTTTTCTCAGGCGTCAAAGATTTGCGGGGCGCGATTGCTGAAGCGCGTCTTACTCGACAACGCGGACATCGAACAATTCTGTTCATCGACGAAATCCATCGTTTCAACAAAGCGCAGCAGGATGCCCTCTTGCCCGCAGTCGAAGATGGAACCGTCGTGATGATCGGCGCCACGACCGAGAATCCTTCGTTCGAAGTCATCAGCGCGTTGCTGTCTCGATCTCGCGTGCTCGTTTTGAATCCGCTCGATGAAAGTGAGATCGAGGCGATCGTTCGCCGCGCCTTAGCAGACGAGGAACGTGGCCTCGCCAGCTTTCGTCCTGAATTTCCTGACGAATTAATCGCGCGTCTCGCGCACATGTCCGGAGGCGACGCGCGGGTCGCGCTGGCCGCGCTGGAAGCTGCGGTCGCCGCCACAGGGCCAAACCAACAAGGCGTCAGAGCAATTAGTAATGACATCTTGATCGACGCGTTCGGGCGCGCGCAGTTCGCTTATGACAAAGGAGGCGAAGAACATTACAACCTTGTTTCGGCGCTGATTAAGTCGCTGCGCAACTCTGACGTGAACGCCTCGCTTTATTGGTTGGCGCGAATGATCGAAGGCGGCGCCGATCCAGTGTTCATCGTGCGCCGGCTGTGCATTCTGGCTTCGGAAGATATTGGTCTGGCTGATCCAAACGCAATGGTCCAGGCGGCCGCCGCGGCAGAGATAGTGCAACTGATCGGAATGCCCGAAGGATTATTTCCGTTGACCCAGGCCACAATTTATCTGGCGCGCGCGCCGAAATCGAACGCCGTGTTGCGTGCCTACTCGGCAGCACACAAAGACGCTGCCGAAACGTCGCGCGAGCCCGTGCCTCTGCATTTGCGCAACGCGCCGACTCCACTGATGAAACGTCTCGGCTACGGCAAGGAATATCGTTACGTTCACAGCGACGCCGAAGCGAAAGAGGAGATGGCATGTTTGCCAGAGAAGTTAAAAGGAAGTGTGTATTTCGAGGATGATCGAACCACAGAGGGCAGAGAGAAGAAAAAGGAATGATGTTCGGAGTTCCGCCTTCAGGCGGTGATTCTGATCCTTCATGAAAACGCCGCCTGAAGGCGGAACTCCAAACGCTTTTGTTCTTTTTCCTCTGTGCCCTCTGTGGTTAAAAGTTTCATGCGGCAAAAGACCGAAAAAGAACTCGCCTTCCTTCACGATCTCTACATCGCCACCGATTGGGGTGAGCGGTTTGCAGAACTCGTCGACAAGCATGTCGAGTTGCCGAAGGAAGGTCGCGCTCTCTACGTCGAGGCCGGCACCGGAGGTCATGCTCTCGCCCTACAGGAACGAGCTGGGCGGAAGCTTACGGTTATCTGTTCGGACCAGAACAAAGAGTGCCTGGAACTGGCGCGCGCGAAGGCCGTCGCGCTTCACGAGCCGACTGAATTTCAGCACGAAGATGCCGGCGCGCTATCGTTCACAGACGATCAGTATGATCTGGTTCTGGGAAATGCGTCACTCACTCTTATTGGTGATCTGAGGGGCAATCTCAGAGAACTGGTTCGCGTCGCTAAACGGGGCGGCACGGTGGCCTGGTGGTTGCCAACCTTTTCCAGCTTCGGCGAATTCTTTTCTATTTATTGGGAGGCGCTGATGAGCGCCGGATTGGATGACCATGGCGTCGATGTCGAGAACATGATCACGGCCTTACCCACGATTTCAGATATTGAAAAGTGGTCTGCTGAAGCGGGTCTCAAAGGGATTGCTTCGTGGACATCGATCGAAGAGTTCGACTACGAATCAGGCGAACAGTTTTTCAAATCGCCGCTGATTACTGATTTCCTGTTGCCAAACTGGCTTGAGCCGCTGCCGGAGGCTTCACGCGACAAGGTGATAGCGGAGTTGGCAGGCATCATTGATGAAGAGCAGCATAGCGGCGAGTTTGCGTTGACCTTGAAAGCCACGCTGGTGCTGGGAAAGAAAAGCCGGGTTCAGTGAAGAGCGGTTATACCCGCCGTGCCTGCGTGCCCTGGGCACGAATCTTAACCGTTCTAACTATCGATCAATCTTCTTCGCTTCGTCTGCGCGCATCTGCTGCGCGCGTCGGCGCGCTTCCTCAAACAGAGCCTCGTCATCGACTGACTCGAGCTTTGAGCGCGAATCCGATTTTCCATCAGCTTCGTCTATTCCTTCTTTGAACGCTTTCTTACTTTGCCCGAGCGCTCTTGCCAGCTGGGGAAGTTTGCTGCCACCGAACAAAAGAAAGATCGCCGCCACGACCAGAATGATGATCGTAGGACTCTCAATGGCAAACAGCAGCACAGTCATAGGGGTTCTCCTTCTTTTCGGCAAACGCTCAGGCGCGGACGCACAAGTCGCTGTGGCCGTCCGACTCATAAAATAAATACTTACGCCAGGTTTCATCGGCGCGTCCGATGTAACGCATGATCTGCCGGTTCACGTGCAGCGAAAAAGCGCGCGGCCGGCGCAGCAGATTCATGTTCGACTCCTCAGGCGTGCGATTGCCTTTACGGTGATTGCAGCGCTTACAGCAAGCGACCAGATTATCCCACGATGATTCACCGCCACGCGAGCGCGGCACGATGTGATCGAGTGTCAACTCAGAAGGCGCAAATTGCTTTCCGCAATACTGGCAGCACGAGTGATCGCGCAGCAGAATATTCTTGCGCGACAAGGAACGCCGCTCGAACGGAATGTGGCGATATTCGGTAAGACGGATCACCGACGGCGCGTGCATTTCGATTCGTTGCGAATGCAGCATGTGGCCGTTGTGCTCTTCCATACGCGCCACGCCCTTGAAAATCATCACCACCGCGCGCCGCTCAGTGCACACGTTGATGGGCTCAAAGGAAGCATTCAGGACTAAGACACGCGCGTTCATGGTTGAGGCTGATATTACGCGAGCGCGCCGGAAAGTGTCAAAAATTGGTGTCAGAAGCCCTACCGTGAAGGAGGGCCGGCAAGTACAACCGCCTTCGATCGGACAAGCGGAAAAAGATTCAGGCCGCGGATGAGCGCGGATAAACGCTGATCTGCATTTCTGCTTTTCTTAATCCCATAAATCCGCGTTAATCCGCGGCTAATTCATTACGCCCCGCGAAACCGATCCGTCGCTTCAACCAACGCACTCAAATTCCCCGGCTCCATGATTGAGTGGCCCGCGTCAGCGGTGATATGCAGCTCAGCTTCCGGCCAGGCGCGATGCAGGTCCCAGGCGCTCGTCATCGGACAGACGACGTCGTAACGGCCCTGCACGATCACGCCCGGGATGTGGCGAATCTTTGCGATGTTCTCAACCAAATAATTGTCAGTCGGAAAGAAACAGTTGTTCATGAAGTAGTGACACTCGATGCGGGCGAAGGCTTGCGCAAAAGTAGGATCGGCGAATTTCTCAATCGACTCGTAATCAAAAAAGAGCTTCGATGTGCTGCCTTCCCAAATTGACCACGCGCGCGCCGCTGCGACTCGCACGCTCTCATCATCGCTGGTCAACCGGCGATAGTAAGCACTGACCATGTCCTGACGTTCATCTTCAGGAATGACTTTCAGAAATTCTTCCCAAACATCGGCGAAGATCCAACTGCATCCCTCCTGGTAGAACCATTTGATCTCTTGCGGCCGGCAGAGAAAGATTCCGCGCAGCACGAGTTCGGTCGCGCGCTCGGGATGCGTCTCGGCATAAGCCAGCGAGAGCGTGCTGCCCCACGATCCGCCGAAGACTTGCCACTTCTCAACGCCGAGATGCTCGCGCAATTTCTCAATATCCGAGACAAAATCCCACGTAGTGTTCTCTTCGATCGAAGCATGCGGTGTGCTTTGCCCCGACCCTCGCTGATCAAATAGCACGATGCGATAGGCCGCTGGATCGTGGAACTGTCGATACTCCGGCGTCAGCCCGCCACCGGGGCCGCCATGAAGAAATACCACCGGCTTCCCTTTCGGATTGCCACACTGCTCGTAATGGATTTCGTGAATGTCCGAGACCTTCAGGCGGCCGGTGTTGAAGGGTTCGATTGCGGGATAAAGGGTACGCGTCTCTGTCATTGTTTTTGTTTCGGCGAACTACTTAGCAACTTGGTGATATTTTGACAAGATTGCTGCTCAGCTAAGTCCGGGTTTCGCATTATCGGGTTCCATATTCAAACT
>QHXH01000473.1 GCA_003222855.1 Acidobacteriota bacterium | reverse complement strand
CGCGAATTTGAAAGAAATGTTCAGGACTTTGCGGCCACCAATTTGCGCGGTGCAAAACTGGAATGGACCAAGATCAATAAGGATACGTGGCGCGTCAGGACCAGCGGCGCGCGTCAATGGCGAGTCTTCTATCGCGTCTATGCCAACGAACTCACCGTGCGCACGAATGAACTGAATTCGGATCACGCGTTCTGGAACAACGCCGCGCTCCTGATGTATCCGGATGGACGTATCAGCTCCCCGGCGACTTTGCGGGTAATCGCACCATCGGGTTGGAAGATCGCTACCGGGCTGCCGCCCGTTGCCGGTGAGCCGAACACTTTTCGCGCTGAGAACTTCGATATTCTTTACGACTCGCCGTTCGAAGTAAGCAACTTCACCGAAATCAAATTCGAAGTGCGCGGCGTGCCGCATCGCATCGTGATCGACGGCGAAGGCAATTATGATCCCGAGCGGATGAAGGCTGACGTGCAGAAGATTGTCGAGGCCGAAACCGGAATGCTGGGCGTCATTCCTTACCACGATTACACTTTCATCCTGCATCTGCGCTCGAACGGTGGCGGTGGCCTGGAGCATTTGAACTCAACGGCGCTCGGCTTCCCGCGCTTTCGGTTCGGCACTGAACGAGGATGGCAAAGTTTTTACGGCCTGGTCGCGCACGAGTTCTTTCATGTCTGGAACGTGAAGCGCATCCGGCCCGATGCGCTCGGGCCATTCGATTACACGAAAGAGAATTACACGCGCCTTTTGTGGGTCGCTGAAGGTATCACCGATTACTACGCCCCGCTAATGGTGCGGCGTGCTGGTTTGACTTCAGATAAAGACTATCTGGATGGGCTCGCGCGGCGAATTCAGAACTTTCAGAACACTCCCGGCCGTTTGCAGATGAGCGCCGAAGACGCCAGCTTCAACGCGTGGATCAAAGAATATCGGCCGGATGAAAACTCGGTGAACTCGCAGATCTCTTATTACGACAAAGGCGCCTTGTTAGGGCTGCTGATCGATCTGGAGATTCGCCGGCGTTCAAATGACGCGAAGTCGCTCGATGACGTGATGCGTTATCTCTACCACGAGTTCTATGAAAAGAATCGCAACTATACGCCGGCTGATTTCCAAAAAGCCTGCGAGTTGATGGCCGGTTCCAGCCTCGAAGAATTTTTCGCGCGTTACGTGCGCGGAATCTTTGAGCTTCCTTACAATGAGGTTCTGGCGGGAGTTGGACTGCGTGTGGAACAGGCAGGCTATGCTATTGATGCGACGGGCATTCGTTCTATTCCGCCGGGGAAGGGATACCTCGGCGCTGACCTCGAGGACAGCGGCGATTTCATCAACGTGAGAGACGTGCGCGCGGATACTCCGGCATACGAGCAGGGATTGAACGCGAAGGATCGCATTGTGGCGCTCGATGGCGCCCGGGTAAATCGAGAGACATTCGAAGCGCTAATCGCGGCAAAGCATCCGGGCGACACAGTTCACATCACTGTGTTTCGCAACGATGACCTGCGGACTCTTGATATTAAGTTGAGCGGCGGCCTTGATGCGCCGTACAAGATTGTGCCCCTGCCACAAGCGAGCCAAGAGCAGAAACGCAGATATGCGGGATGGATCGAAGGCAGACGATCGGTTAATTAGATCTGGGATTAGTACCGACTCACTTGCGATCATTAGCATATGGTCTCCTGGACGAAGTTGCACGAAACAAGGTGGAGTTTCCATTCACACCCGGCTTCAGGAGTCTGTCGGAGAAATCCCATAGGGATGTAATGTTTATAGAAAGGCTCAGGCCCATTGATCTCGGAGAGCCCATTTATGGGCGAAAGACGATCGGTTGCGCTCCTAAAGGAGCTGCTGAATCTCAATTGGGGCTGCCTATCTATAAACATTTCACCGCTACGCGTTTCTCCGACAGGCTGCTACAGATCGTATTTACGATTACTGCGCGCCAAGCTTCTTGAGCATATCGGCAGCGTTCGAATTCTTGGGATTCATCTTCAACGATTTCTTGTAGTTTTCAATTGCCAGTTCTCGGTTGCCGCTTTTCATGTATGCTTCGCCAAGACCGTCATAGACGTTCCAAGATGTCGGGAAAGCCTCAGCGTTCAACTTCAGAATCGCTAGGGCATCCGGCATCTTGTTCTTGGCCATCAGTTGGTAGCCCAACTCATTCAATTCCGATTCGCTCAAGTCGTATGCGGAATCGTTTCTCTGCTTCAAAGATTGATACTGCCGCACTGCTGCTCTAATTCCACTACGGCGATAAGTCTGATAGATCAATTCGGCGACGGATAGTTTCGGCAGCGTGTAAGGTTGGTCATACAAGACGCCGACCAATGCGTTACCAATGGCGCCCATATTCTTGAAATCGTGATTTGTGAGGAAGATGATTGTCGATTGTTCTTTTGGCAAACGCTTGATGTAAGTATTGAAGCCACCATACCGCCCGGCATGAGAATAGACAGTCTCGCCCGCGGACTCTGAGATGGCCCAACCGAAGCCGTAGTTAATTAGGCTTCCATCGTTCAATTTTCCGCGAGTGAACGCTTCCTCGAGAGTCGATCGTTTGACCAGCTGATCCGTGTACAACGCCCGGTCCCATTTGAACATGTCCGCGACCGATGAATATATGCCGCCCTCTCCGTATGTAAGCAGGTCGTAATCAAAGTCGTCACCGAATCTGTTGTAGCCTCGTGCTCGTCTGGCGATAGACGCGTGTGTTCTGTCATAGACAAAGGTGTGGTTCATGCCGAGCGGCGCGAAGATATTCTTCTGTAAGAAGACCCGATAAGGTTCGCCCGAGAGTTTTTCTATAATGAGGGCGAGCAGAACATAGTTAGAATTGCTGTACTCGAATTTTTCGCCGGGAGTGAAGCGAGGCGAACGTTCCCGAATTAGGGCGTTCAGTACTTCTCTATTCGTCAAACCGGGATGTTCGACGCCGATCCCAACATAATCGGGTATGCCGGAGGTATGATTGAGCAGGTTTCTAATATTGATCTGTTGGGCATAGGAAGGAAACTCAAGAAAATATTTCGAGAGCGGATCGCCGTAGGAGAGTCTGTGTTGTTCGGCAAGCATCATCACGGCCATCGCCGTGAACTGTTTTGTAAGCGAAGCCAAATACACAGGCGTGTCCGGAGTAAAGAC
>QHXH01000472.1 GCA_003222855.1 Acidobacteriota bacterium | reverse complement strand
GTCGAGAGTGTGCGCGTGCTTCTCAACGCCGGCGCTGACATGAGCATAAGAACCAAGGACGGAAAAACTGCGCTGACATTGAACGAGCAGCAAGAGGACATTGCCAAGCTCTTAAGATCACGCGGCGCGCCCGAGTGACTCACCAACGAAAGTCCTCATCTCGCCGAGCCTGCTGGGCCAGATCACCTCTGGCCCCGGCAGCTCATTATCTCGTCACTGCTCATCGTTCCAATCGTGAATGATCCATTTCAACATTATCGCATCCGCGCCTGACGGGATCGATTAAAAGAAGTCGTCGCCAACCAATTCGCACCGGCTTACCAATCAACGACATGATTGTGCTAAGCTTTGCTTAGCCCTTATTCAGACAATTCTTCCAGTAGGAAGTCATAGGAGAGCAACAAATGGCTGACGAAAAGAAATGCAAGAACCCAGCGTGCACGTGTCCGCCCCAAGAAGGCGGAAAGTACTGCAGCGCGTCGTGCGAAGGCGCAGGCGACACAATCGAACTTGATTGCGATTGCAGTCACGAAGCTTGTCAGGGAAACTTCTGAACACCTAAGAGATAAGCCACGAAAAGGCACAAGAGGCACAAAAAAAAGCGCTGACATCGCTCCTTCTTTTGTGCTTCTTTTGCCTTTTTGTGGCTGACTGTTTTTATTATGGCTGGCGCCTGGCAATCATCATCGCCAGGTGTTCCGCCATCACAGGATCGAGCGCCTGAAGCTGTACTTTCTGCTCCTGCGCGTTCTTCACATCACCCAGCATCAAATAACTGATCGCCGAGTTGTAGTAAAAGGAAGGATCTTTCGGATTGAGACTGATGGCCCGTTGATGAAACGGAATTGCTTCGCGGGCGCGGCCGGACTTTGAGAGAGTGACCGCCAGGCTGTCATACGCCAGGGGAAAATCCGGATGGTCGCGAATCAGAATGCGATAGACAAACTCGGCATACTTCATCTGGCCCAGCCGATCGTAAGTCACTCCCATGTTGTAGCGCGCCTTAACGTAGGACCCGTCGAGCGCCACCGCTTGCTGAAAAGCTCTCAGAGCTAACTGGTATTGCTTCAATTCACCCAGGGCCTCGCCCAGATTGTTTTGTGATTCGGCCAGGTTTGCATCGAGTGAGATTGCTCCCCGAAACAAAGCGGCCGCCTTCTCGAATTTTCCGGTACCCATATAGATGTTGCCGGCGCTCAAGAGCGCGGCAGACGCGATCGCCGGCGATCCCTTTGCAATGACGGCGATCGTTTCATAAGCCTTGATCGCATCGTCATAGCGCCCTTGCTGTTCGGCCACCTGCGCGACTCGCGTGAGCCGCTGCGCTTCCTTGAGCGCGTCCGGCGCTTGCGCCGCCAACGTCACGCAAACACACGGAACAATCAGGTTGCTGAACAGGAGTCTAGTTAACCGCTGCATAAGGCTTTCCAAAATTCCGAACAATCATCGCCACTTTCGTCGAGGCAATCACGACTGCACGCCGGCTGCATAACTATCAAACGGACAATCGCCCAAAAACTCTGGGAATTTCTGGTCATTCGTAGTATGAATGTAACCGTAAACCCTGAGTTTGCAGTAATGGTTACTGACAAGGAGGATTTTCCTCAATGACCAGAATGTTTCTCTTGTTCCTGGTGGCGCTGGTTTGCGCGCCCGCGGCCTTCGCTCAAAGCAATGACTATTCGCACTATGAATTCTACGTGGGTTATGCGTATGAGCGGGCGAACAACAACGCCGATACATTCGATAAGGCCGGCCGCACCACCTTCAATGGCCGCTCGGTTGTTTTTGCCGACCGCCGCCAAAACTATAACGGCTTCAATGCCGAGTTCAATCAAAACCTTAATCGTCACATCGGCATCGTGACCAGCTTTACCGGCACCTACAACAACGCGGGTTATATCGATATCCGATCCGGACGCGCGTTCGGTGCGCGAGCTCAGCGATACGACTTGATGATCGGTCCGCGATATAACTGGCGGCTGTCGGGGATAACGCCATTCGTCGAAGGAATGGCGGGCGTGACGCACATGCGTGTGAGTTTTGATGACGCGCTGGTAAACAGAAGGAAGGCCGATACTGCGTTTGCCATGGCGCTCGGCGGCGGTCTCGACGTGCACGCAGGCGAGCACATCGACATTCGCGCCATCCAGGTTGATTATCTGCCGACCTTCTTCAATGGCACGCATCAGAACAACGTACGCGTCGGCGCGGGCGTGAAGATTAAGTAGTACCGCGACCGTGGTTGTAAACAACTCGCGACAGCGCGCTTCATCTTTAAGGTGGAGCGCGCGGTCGTGTTTTTATTTATGAGACTAAGGTTGGGGTTTCTCCGGCTTTGCTTTTTCTAGTAGCTGCCTGAGGAGCGGATGCCTTTCGTTGGCGGCATGTTCAAGAGCGATCCGCCGGCCCTCTTCTTCGCCCTCGAGGATTAACGCCGAGATCGCGTCAAAGCGGAGCAGTTCGGAGTCTTCCGTCAACATCTTCTTCATGATCTCAAAGCTGTCGCGTTTCCACAGATGAACGGCAAGATAAGCCGCCAGTCCGCGTTTGCGAAGGTCTTCATCGCTCAGTAATGCCTTTAGGGTTGGATCGAATGATCGATCGACATGGGATTTGATCAACTGCGTGGCGATCCATCGAACTTCTTCGTCGTCATGACCGAGGCAGTTGAGCGCCACGTTCAAGTATGAAGCTTTCCAGTTTTTTGATATCTGTTGGAGTGCCTGGTCCACAACGACCGGATTAGCGTCGTTGAGCAACTCTTCAACAGGCACTCCCAATTGGTTTCGTTTGGCCACTTCTGCCTGGGCAAGGTCCCAGTTGAGATTACGTATGCGCGATTCGGCATACTCACCATCATACGTGTCCGGGTTCAAGAAGTAAGCATTCAAGTAGTAATCCAACGCCTTCGGTTTGTTCACCCGCACCTTTAGAAAAAACCTTCCGGTCCACGCCTGAACGTCGGCGGATGCGGGGGACAGTTGAGCAGCTTCTACAAAGGTCTTTTCCGCTTCATCGAGTTTGCCTTCACGCTGGAAGACTCTCGCTTGATCGAAAGCCAGGCCGCTGGATTTCGGAAATTTGGCGCGCGCGTGAGCCAGCAACGATTTGGCGAGCGCCGGATTCTTGTCGATTGATTCTTCAATCCTGGTTATCCAG
>QHXH01000226.1 GCA_003222855.1 Acidobacteriota bacterium | reverse complement strand
AAGCCCGCATGAAATTCTTCGGTGGTGCAGGCGCCGCCGATAATGTCCCGCCGCTCAAGCACAAGCGGTTTGAATCCCGCCTTCGCCAGATAATAGGCAGCAACGAGACCGTTGTGGCCGGCGCCGATGATGATGATGTCGCGGTTAAGCATCGAAGAAAATTAGCCGCGGATTAACGCGGATTAGACGGATACGAAAAAGCGAAAATTACGATAACGCGAAATACGATTCAGCCAACGATGCTCCCATATGCTTTGTCTTGCTCTGATCCGCGCCTATCCGCGTTCATCTGCGGCTAATTCTTTTCTTTCAGAATCACCATCGCCGCATTCCTTCCGCTCGCGCCCATGATGCCGCCGCCCGGATGCGTCGCCGACCCACACATGTAGAGGTTCTTAATCGGCGAACGATACTGGGCCCAACCCGGAGCAGGGCGCAAAAAGAAAAGTTGTTCCAGGGTGAGTTCGCCCTGAAAAATATTTCCCTCGGACAAACCGAATTCACGTTCGAGATCGAGCGGCGTCAAAACTTGTCGATGCAGTATGAGCTCTTTAATGTTCGGTGCATGTTCGGCGATGGTGTCGATAACATTGTCGCCGAACTCTTCGCGCTTCTCATCCCAGGTGCCCTCTTTCAAGTTGTATGGCGCGTACTGAACGAAGCATGACATGACATGTTTTCCCGGCGGCGCGACTGACGGATCAGTTAACGTCGGAATCACGATGTCGATGTAAGGCCGGCGAGAATAGCGGCCGTACTTTGCATCATCGTAAGCGCGCTCCATATAGTCGACGCTCGGCGAGATCGAAACGGCTCCGCGCAGGTGCGGTCCGGCACCGGGCAGCGCGGTGAAATTCGGCAGGGCATCAAGCGCAAGGTTTACTTTTCCTGACGACCCGCGAAATTTGTAGCGCTTAATGCTATCGACAAAATCTTCGGGCAAATGCTCACAGCCTATCATCTTCATGAAAGTCAGTCGCGGATCGACACTTGATGAAATTATGTCCGCATAAATCTCGTCGCCGTTTTCCAGCGCGACGCCTTTTGCCTGACCATTCTTCAAAATGATCTTCACAATTGGCGCTTCGGTGCGAATCTCTACTCCGGCTTCACGCGCGGCATCGGCGATTGAGTTTGAGATCGCGCCCGTGCCACCGCGGGACAGTCCCCAGGATCTAAATGCCCCGTCGATCTCACCCATGTAATGATGCAACAGCACGTAAGCGGTGCCGGGGCTCCGCACGCCGAGAAAAGTTCCGATGATTCCTGACGCGGACATCGTCGCCTTGAGCACGTCCGTCTCGAACCATTGATCGAGAAAGTCGACGGCGCTCATCGTCATCAATTGCACCTGATTGTATTTGTCTTCGGCGGAGAGCTTTTGAAAGCGACGGCCCATCGTCAGCAGCTCCATCAATCCCTTCGGATTAAGCGAAGCCGGATCGGGTGGCGTCATGTTCATGATCGGCTTTACGAAGCGGGCCATCTCGACCATTGCCTTGCCATATTCGTCGTACGCTTCGGCGTCGAGCTTGGAATGCCGGGCGATCTCACGCCGGGTCTTCGCATGATCGTTGACGCGCCATAAATAATCGCCGCTGGGCATCGGCGTGAAGGTGCCGTCGAGCGGCAGGATTTCCAATCCATGTCGTGGCAGATCGAGTTCGCGAATGATCTCCGGGCGAAGAAGGGAAACGACATACGAGCAAACTGAGAATTTGAAGCCAGGAAAAACTTCTTCCGTAACGGCGGCGCCGCCAAGCACATGCCGGCGCTCAAGCACGAGCACGCGCTTGCCCGCACGCGCGAGATACGCGGCGTTGACCAGGCCGTTGTGACCACCGCCGATGACGATACAATCGTATTTGTTATTCATGCGTGTAGCGCAAGTTGTTAACTTGCGTTTCGCAAATTACCAATTTGCGCTACTGCTGCTTGATGAAGATTGCGTAGCATACTTATAATTGCTCGCCCTTACAATTCAACCTGAGTTCATAGTCGGAGGAAGCAATGCCAATCAGTCAAACAATCTTACCGGAGTTCGAACACGAAATGGCGAACACGCGAAAGACACTCGAGCGGGTTCCTGAAGATAAGTTCGCCTGGAAGCCGCACGAAAAATCGTCGTCCCTTGGCGGCCTGGCGACGCACCTCGCCAATATTCCCAGTTGGACCAAAAATACTTTCGAGCAGGATGAACTGGATGTGGCGCCGCCGGGACAGCCGCCCTATCGTCTGGAAGAAAAGAAGTCAACGGCAGAGTTGCTCGCCGCGTTTGATGAAAATGTCGCCTCAGCACGGGCAGCTCTTGAGAAGGCGACGGACGAGAACTGGCAGGGCAAGTGGTCGCTGCTGATGGGCGGCAAAACCATCTTTACGCTGCCTCGCACGGCCGTGATGCGCGGCTTTGTGATGAACCACTTGATTCATCATCGCGCGCAGCTCGGTGTCTATCTGCGTTTGCTTGATGTGCCGGTGCCTTCAACCTATGGGCCGTCGGCGGACGAAGGAAGTTTTTAGTGGTGCAAGTTGTTAACTTGCGTAAGCCTTAGCGTTTCGAATCGCGTCGGCCACTCTCACAGCTTCAACTACCGCCTTCACATCGTGAACGCGGACGATGTGCGCGCCATTCAGGACTGCGGCGACCACTGTCGCGATGGTGCCGTGAAGGCGTGCGTCGGCCGGCGCATCGTTCAATAACTTTCCGATAAAGGCCTTGCGCGAAGTGCCAATCATGAGTAGGAAATCCGGAAACTCACGCGCGAGTTGATCCAGCCTGGCAATCAATTCGAGATTCTGTTCGGCTGTCTTACCAAATCCAATTCCCGGATCGATCGCGATGCTCTCGCGCCGAACGCCGTGCTGCTCGGCGATCGCGATGCTTTCGCGTAAGCCATTAATTACTTCACTCATTACATCGTCGACCGGCGGCAATTGCTGCATCGTCTTGGGCGTGCCGCGCGAATGCATCAGGACCAGACCGGCTCCGGCCCGCGCTGCTTCATCGGCAAGCACTGGATCGAATCGCAGGCCGGAGATGTCGTTAACGATTTCCGCTCCGGCTTGAAGCGCCGCGCGCGCGACTGAGGCTTTGGTCGTGTCTATCGAGATAGGAATGGATGAGGCAAGCCGTTCGATAATCGGAATCACCCGCCGCAATTCCTCGTCATCAGAAACAAACTCAGAGCCTGGCCGCGTCGATTCTCCGCCCACGTCGATGATGTCCGCACCCTCGCTAATCATTTGTTCAGCATGGGCGATCGCTTTGTCGAACGAAAAAAACTGGCCGCCATCGCTGAAGCTGTCAGGCGTGACATTCAGCACGCCCATTACGAGAGTTCGCTCGCCATAAGCGAGCGACCGGCGGCGGATCTTCCATTGGCGGCTTGCGTGATTTGGCAAAGGCGTCACTTCATCACCGGCAACGTCAAGTGTGAAGGGTAGCGCGGCGACTCATAGATTTTCTGGGTGGCTGATTGATAATCCTGAGGCTGCGCGAGAAAGATGTTCGCGACGAATTTCTGCGGATTGCGATCGTAAAGCGGATACCAGGTGCTTTGCACCTGTACCATTACTTGATGACCTTTCTTAAAGGTGTGATTGTTCGCATGCAGATCGATCGTGTACTCATTCACCTGGTTCGGAACGATGGCCGCAGGTTTTTCAAAGCTCTGCCGGTAACGCCCGCGAAAGATTTCGTCCACGATCATCAGCTGATATCCGGCCATCGCCGGCTCTTCAGGATTATGGTCGGGATAGACATCGATTAGTTTTACGACCCAATCGCTGTCCGTTCCCGAAGTGGAAGCGAAAAGATGAGCGACGACATCGCCATCCATTACCAGATCGTGGTCGAGCACCGGCGTCTGCCACGTAAGCACGTCACTTCTGCCTTCGAGGAATTTTTGGTCCTGGACCAGCCACGTGTACCACGTCGATCCGCGTCCGTACGTTGGTTGAATGGGTCGTTTGCGATAAGGAACCGGATTTGCTGGATCAGAAAAATAGGATTCAGATTCCTGTGCGTTGCTCGTTTCGGGTTTATCGAACGAGAGAATTTTCCCCTGATGCAAATAGAGCTGGCGGGCCACTGCTTCGCTCGGCGGCCAGCGATCTGCGCGCGTCCACTGATTCGTGCCGCTTTGAAACGTTAGCGCCTCTGGCTCGTCCAGCTTGCCTTTGTCTTTTAGATAGTACGAGAACCATGGCGCCTGAACCTGCGCGCGAAAATAGCCGCCGGTCGAGCTGCCGAAGTTTAGCTGGCCCAGTCCGCGACCAGGGCCATTCCAGCCGCCGTGGTTCCATGGCCCAAGCACGATGAAGTTGTGATTGCTCTTATCGAACTTTTCCAACGCCGCGTAAGTCGCGAGCGCGCCGTAATAATCTTCCTGGTCCCAAAAGCCGCCCACTACCAGAGTCGCAACATGCGTGGGCTTGAGGTAATTTCCCGACCCACGCGCTTTCCAGTAATCGTCATAAGCCGGATGCGCCACGAACGCGTTCCAGGTGGGAAACTTTTCGTTATTGAGCTCGGTGATTCTGCCGAGCGCTCCTTTTTCCAGATACCAGTCATAGGCGTCTTTGTCGAAAGAAACGCTGGTGTCTTCTTTCGAAGTTTCCATCTCTTTAACGTATTCGTACCCATAGCTTTGCCGAAACGCGCCGTTATGAAAGAAGTCATCGCCCAGCCACGTATCAGTCATCGGAGCCTGCGGCGATGAAGCTTTCAAGGCGGGATGCGCGTCGATTGTCGCAACCGCTGAGAGCCAGCCATCGTACGAGACGCCGAGAATGCCGACGCGGCCGTTGTTCTTTGGAACATTCTTTACCAGCCAATCGATTGTGTCGTACGTGTCGGTACTCTCGTCGATGCCTTTCCGATCTCTCTTGTCGTGCAGCGGCCGGTTCATCATGAACTGTCCTTCCGATCCATAGCGGCCGCGAATGTCCTGCAGCACAAAGATGTATCCATCGCGGACCAGCTCTCGAAAGCGGCGATTGATCGTGTCGGAATTCGATTGACCGACGCCATAAGGGGTGCGGCTAAAAATGATTGGCAGCGTTTCGCTCTGAGACTTCGGAGCAAAAATCAGTGTGTGCAGACGCACGCCGTCGCGCATGCGAATCATCTCTTCGCGGCGATCGAAAGCGATTGGCGCGTCTATTGCCGGCTGGTCGCTCGTTCTTTTTGCCGGCGTCTGTTGGCCATCTTGGCGCCACAGCACGCCAGTTACTTTCCCTTGGGCGTCGCGTACAAAAGTGGCATCTGCGTCGATCACCTTCAGGAAGAATTTTGTTTCGCTCATGGGGAAGATTTCAATTCGTCCCTGGTTGGTCGCCTGCAGGAAGAACTTATCTCCTTCGCGAAAGAATGAAAGCACCAAATCCGGGTTCTCGGCAAAAGAGTACTGGCCCACCAATTCGTCAAAGCTTTTCGGATCGATTTTGACCTCTGTCGGTTTTGAGGCTTGAACTTCGCCCTCGATTGCCGACGCGCCACGCGGCCCGAAACAGATAATCAGAGCGATGAAGCCGGCGGCGAGCAATAGCAGGAAGGAATTCCGTTTCATTCACTATCTCCAAATTCGATTTTGCGATACGCGACAAAATTACGATGTTGAATACTTATAGGGGCGTTATGGACGCTTTGCAAGCAAAGCTAACCTCGTCAAAACCGGGTTAATGGATACCGCTTTCCACCCGCCAGGCTGAACGGCGAAATGACAAAGCGGGTGGGAGGCGACTGGAGCGCAACCGTCCCGTTTGCCGCTCTGAGTGAGGATGCAAGCGAGGACGCTTGCGCTCCAGTCCTTGCGCTCTCGAAACGTGAAGCGCTACTACTGATTGCTGGCTGTTCTCGCCCCCGGCGCGGGCTTACGCGGCAGCTTCTCATCATGCATCGCCGTGTTGTAAACGAACGCGGCCATGATCGTCGCGGCCTGCTTCATATCATCCGCCTGAACGCGATCGAAGACGTCCTGGTTCGAGTGGTGCGTGCGCGTGTCGTATTCGATTTCGTCCTGAATGAATTGAAATCCCGGCAGGCCGATGCCGTCGAAAGATTGATGGTCCGTGCCAGTCGTGTTCGAAATCGTAATCGTGCTTGCGCCCATCTCGCGGAAGGGCATCAACCACTGAGTGAATAGATCGCGCACGGCCCGATTGCCTTGCAGGTAAACGCCGCGAATTTTTCCGGTGCCATTATCGAGATTGAAATAACCGGAAAACTTTTCGTAATCAGGAAGGGTCGTCAATTTTGCCGGCGTCGCGTTCGCGTTGCCGCCACCGCCAAAACCTCCACCACCGCCGCCGAATTGTCCGGCGCCTCCTTCGAGCGATCCAAAGTGCTGCTTGACGTAAGCGCGTGAGCCTAGCAGACCTTCTTCTTCGCCGGTCCAAAGTGCGACACGGATCGTGCGTCGCGGCTTGATTCCGAGTGTTTGCAAAATGCGAACTGCTTCCATCGCCACCGCCACGCCCGCGCCATTGTCCGTGGCGCCTGTGCCGGATTGCCATGAATCCATGTGGCCACCGAGCATCACGACCTCATCTTTCAGATCACTGCCGGGAATTTCGGCCACGGTGTTGTAGCCCATGTTGTCCTGATCCTGATATTCAACGGCCAGGTCAACAGTCATCTTCAGTTTCTCGCCCTGCTGAATCATCCGGATCATGCGATTGTATTGTTCGACCGAAACGGTGATCTGGGGAACCATCTTCGCTTCCGCTTTGGGATCGTAATAGTTGAGCCGCGTCAACGTGCGCATCTCTTCAATGCTCTTCGGCACTGGTTGAGCAGCTGTCGCCTGTTGGACAAAGATGGTCCCGCCGGTGCCGCGCGGACTTACATCGACCGCCACGGCCGCGCCTTCATCAACCAGCATGTTTCCGCGCTTCGCCGTGAAGACTGCCTGCTCAAACTGCTGTTGCTGCCGCTGTTGTGGCGTCATTTGCTGGCCACCTGCTCCGCGGCCACCGCCGCCGCCGCCAAAACCACCACCCTGTCCCGGTGGCAGCGCGATGGCCAGTGCCAACAAATTCTTTTCATCCCGCCGAATTCCCAGCGGATCGAACAAAGCTTTGACTTCAACCGGTTGCGAGATCAAAACGATCTTGCCTTTCAACTGGCCTTTGTATTTGTCGAGGTCCGCCTCGTTCTTAGCATCAAGAAAAATAACGTCGGCAGTCACCACGCTGCTTGCAGGAGGTGGGGGAGGCGCCAGACTCATGTTCCTTTTGTTTTTTTGAGCAGGCATGCTCGGCATTTCCGGCATCACTCTAACACCGGGAGACCAGGCCTTCGGAAAAGCGATCAGCGGAATGTCCTGCGGCGAGATCACCTGCGCGGAAAAGTGCTTTAACGTCCAGCCGCGTCCGAACGGGCCCCAGGCTTCAAGATGCGCGTTTTGTAATCCCCACCTCGTTAGCGTATCGCGCGTCCATTCATTGGCTCGCTTTGCCGCCGGCGACGCGGTCAGACGTGGTCCAATCACATCACTTAGATATGAAAGCGTCTGCATCACCTGCGATCGATTCATGCCTTCGTCCTTGATCTTTGTGATCATCGGATCTTCGGCAGGTTGTTGAGGTTGCTGCGCGAATGCAGCGTAGGGAACGACTAGTGTGAAAAGCAGAAGTAGAGCAGCAAATTGGCGACGGATCATAGTGGACTCCTATACAAGATCTGATTTTGGTTGGTTCAGTTGCCCTTGCGTTGAAAGGCGCGCGAACGTTTGACTGAATTGACGCAGTTTATACCCGGAAAGTTACAAACATTCAAGCAGGTGTCAGAAGCCCGACCGTCAGGGAGGGCATCTAGCGCGAGGTGCCCTCCCTGACGGTCGGGCTTCTGACACATGTTATCATTGCGCACTCATGCCTTCACCAAAGTCACAGCCCGCGCGCGGCATGCGCGACTTTCTGCCAGCCGACGTGCGCAAACGCGAGTACGTCATCAGCGTGATCAAGTCCGTCTATGAGCGCTACGGCTTCGAGCCGCTGGAAACTCCCGCCGTCGAAAATATCGAAACGTTGATGGGCAAATATGGTGAAGAAGGGAACCAGCTCATCTTCAAAATCCTCAAGCGTGGGGAACATGAAAAGAGTGGTGAAGCCGATCTAGCTTTGCGTTACGATCTGACAGTTCCGCTCGCCCGCGTCGTCGCCCAATATCAAAACGAGCTGCCAAAGTTTTTTAAGCGCTATCAAATTCAGCCTGTCTGGCGCGCCGATCGCCCCGCGCGTGGGCGCTTTCGCGAATTCTATCAATGCGACGTTGATGTGCTCGGTTCGAAATCGATGGTCGTGGAAGCAGAGTTGATTTCGGCGGCGAGCGATGCATTGGTTGCGCTGGGGTTCAATGACTTCACGATTCGTCTGAATCATCGGCAAGTCCTTTCCGGCATTCTCGATCAGGCCGGCGTGCCGCGCGATAAGCATAACGACGCCTTGATCTCGCTCGACAAGATGGATAAAGCGGGACCGGAAGGTGTTGCGCGCGAATTGAGTGACCGCGGCATCGTCGACGCATCTGCGGTGAAGTTAATGCGGTTTTTCGAAGGATTAGCCGGCGCCGAACATGCTGTTGAGTTGCTCGATCTGAAAGGAGCCGGCGATGGCCGCGCGGCCTACAACGCCGACGTGCTCGGCCGTTTGGTTGAATTCATCGGGTCCCATGAACTCGGCGCCGGCGGGGTCGACGATCTACGACAAATTCTGAAGTTCACGAGCGGAAGCGCAGTGCGTCCGCAAATCAAACTTGACCCGACACTGGCGCGCGGCCTCGCTTACTACACTGGTGCGATCATCGAAATTAATGTGGCCGATCTCGCCGGCAGCCTCGGCGGCGGCGGCCGCTACGACAACCTGGTCGGAATGTTTCTCGGCAAAGATATTCCGGCCTGCGGATTCTCGCTTGGCCTCGAGCGCATCATCGTCGTGATGAGCGAGCGCGAAATGTTTCCGAAAGAATTAGTCTCGTCGCCGGCCGATGTGATGGTGACGATTTGGGATGAAGAGTCGATTGCTGATTCCGTCGGTCTGGCGCATGAGCTGAGGACGAACGGCCTGCGCGTCGATGTTTATCCGGAAGCAGACAAGATGGGCAAGCAGTTTAAGTATGCTTCGTCGCGAGGAATTCCGTTCGTCGCGATCGTTGGCGAAGACGAACGCGCGCGGGGCGAGGTCGCGATCAAGGACATGCGAAGCGGTGAGCAGCGAAGCGTGAAGCGATCACAAGTTGGCAACGCGTTGCGTCACAAGTGATTCAACCAGCCGGCGAAGCCGGCGACAGCATAAAGCCTGGGGCGTAAGCCCCAGGTACAAGGTTGGACGAAAGAATGAGCTCGCGGAGCGAGCGACAGCCGTTTCAGAACCGGGTGATGGTAGCGACCGGATCAAACGCTCAACTTGAATGAAACGGCCGCCAATCGTTTCAAGGTGATTCTAGGATCCGCTCGCTACCGCTCGCGGTTCTGTAACGGGCTACCGCCCGTTCCGGAGTCTGTCGGAAAAAGTCCCCCGTGGTTCTCTGTGTAAGCTCCGTGCACGTGAATGTTTTTCCTGGTAATTTCACCACAGAGACACAGAGCATCACAGAGTTTGCACAGAGAAATTCATTTTTCCGACAGACTCCTCCGGGCTGGCGATTATTTTCAACGATGGATTCCTGAGGTTCCGCTGCGCTTCACCCCAGGCTTTATGCGGTCGCCCGCTTCGCAGGCTCATCTCTTCACTCGCGAGCTATGAGCTCAGGCTCGATCTTCTTTCCCATTTTCGCTTTGGTCTCAAACAGCATGTGAATAATCACGGAAGTAATGATGATCGCACCGCCAACCAGCGCCCAACCGCTGGGCCGTTCACCGATAAAAAGAAAAACCCATACTGGATTCAACACCGGCTCGACATAGCCAATGATTCCCGCATCGAGCGATCGCACGCCGCGCGCCATCGCCAGGGTGAAGAGCAAATAAGCAAAGCCAATTTGCACGACGCCCAGGTAAGCCATGCGCCCAAAGTCTTCGGTGCCTATCCCGCGCTGGATGGCACCAAAGAACGCCGGTGCGCAAATCAAAACGACAATCAGATTGCCGTAGATCGCTGAAGATGCGCGGTTGACGTTGCGGGCTTTCGAATGCCGCAAGAGCAGAAAGAAGAGCGCAAAACACACTCCGGAAGCGAGCGCGAATAAATTGCCGGTGAGATCCTCCGGTCGTAACTTACCGACAAAAAACAAGGACATGCCGGCCACGCAGGCAGCGACGGTGATGAAGTCGCGCGCGCGAAACTTTTCTTTGTACCAGAGCGGCTCGAGAATCAAGACGTAAACCGGCGCCGTGTATTGGAGAAAGATTGCGTTAGCGGCGGTCGTGAGTTTGGTGGCAAGTACGAAAAGAATCAGCAGCGCTGCGTAGAGAATTGAAGTGAGCGCGCTGATTGGATTGATGCCAAAGCCTTCTTTGCGCGTGAAAAACGCGATCGTAACTGCCGCGAGTAACGATCGGCCAAATGAAAGTTCGAACGCCGAGAGATGAGTGGCTTTGATGAAGAGACCGCCGGTGCTCCAGAGAATCGCGGCGCCGAGGACGAGCAAGAGCGGCGACGAGCTTTTTTTCTGATGAGAAGGTGAAATTCCACTGGTCATCGGACATTTGTCAGCCGCTGTGCGTGGTTTTCGTGTGAATTAGTGGATCGTCCTATCAAGGCAGGCAAAACGATCCACGAAGCAACACGAACCGCACGAACGCCAAACGTGAAAATGACAAATGGAGGATCCTTCAACTAACTTTCCGGCAACGGCCGTCAATTAACCGGCTGATTGTCTGGCTGAAACTGCGAAGGTGTCTCGTCGCGAACTGCGGATGCATCGTCACTCGGCCTCAGACTACGCAGATACTTTCCAAACTGTCCATTCCAGGGCGGAATCACTATCGAGACGGCGCCTTGCGCCAGCGCCTGACACGCCAGACGAATCAGGGGTTTAGGTTCCGCTGTATCGATGTAACCGAACTCTTTGATCTTTTTTCCTTCGCGCGCGCCCACATCGGAAAGTTTCTCGACGCCGCCGAGCACCCCAACCCAACATGTCCCGCATGACGCCGAACGACATTCAACCGGGATCGGCCCTTCGATGCGCCGCGGATCGATTGCAACCCAGTCGCGCGACTGATCTTCAGCCGCGCCCCACGCCAGGTCCTGGCCTTCGTTCAATTTGTATTTCGCCTTATCGTCGTTCTCGTCATGCGTGACGGTGAATTGTTTGTTGACAGTCTTAAGAAAACCGAGCAGACCCTGACTGTCCACTTTGGCGCGGTCGCGGAGAATCTGTTCTGCAGACTTTTTTGCATGCTTCTTGTCGATGCTGATCGTGCCCGGCGCGGCTTTGAATGCCGCCAGCCCTACTTGCTGCAGCGTCATGAACGCAACTGCCGTGATCCCGACCAACAGCGAGTCGTCGAGCTTCAGCTCCTGAGCTGTGGCGCGGGCGACCGCGAAAATCTGATCCGGCAGAGAGGTGGCATAGGCTTTAGCCTGTGAACCCTCAGAAGACACAGACTGAAGTCTATGCCACTCTTCCGCGTGTTGCTCGACTGCATGCTTCACCTGCGGCCAGAAACGATGCCCGTAAAGAAACCGGTGCGAGTTGTCGATCTGATCTTTCAATTCGTAATTGCCCTGTAAAAGCAGCCGTTGAGCGAGCTTTTCCTTATCATCGGACTCGTGCAGCGCGCGAAACAGTGGCAATGGATAAAAAGCAAACCAAATCTGTGTAGCGTTGCGATCTACTTCGTGAATTGATCTCAAGAGCGTCGCCAACGTAGCCGACCAGGCTTCTTCGTTGTGTTGATTCAGGAATGTTTCAAAAGGTGTTTCGGTAGTCATAGCTCTATAGATTGGAATTCTCCGGTCGTCGGAAATGGTTAGTCTAGCAGCATCAAGTGCGACTCTCAACACGCGTGCGCACGAGCCGCGCTACGGCGCAATGTATGTAGCTCCCACGATCACAAATGTGTCTGGAGATTCCTTTAGGAGCTAAATCTTCTCATCTCTCGCCCATAAATGGGCGAGAGAAGATCGTAGGAGGACTGTAACCTATAAACATTTCG
>QHXH01000471.1 GCA_003222855.1 Acidobacteriota bacterium | reverse complement strand
CATGCCGCCGGAACTGTGTGGTTGTATGTACCTTCAAGCTCGCCGGCTTTGTAGAGATTCAGCATGGTAATGTTGTCAGCCAGCATCAGGAAGATGATCTTGTCGAGCTTCACACTTGCAGCATCCCAGTATTTAGGATCTCGCTTAACTATCAAGCGGTCATAATGCTTCCAGCTCTCGAGCGTAAATGGACCGCTGGTGACAATGTTCGCAGCGTCGGTCCACGCCGATCCGAATTTTTCGATTGTCTTCTGATGCAGCGCCCGGAAGAATTGATGAGGCATCATGCTGATAAAGTACGGAGCTGGTTTCACCAGAACCACGCGCAGCGTGTAGTCATCGACCGCCTCGACGCCCACATCGCCGGCAGTCACCGGAACAAATTGCTTACCCGCGATAGCGGCCTTCAACCGGGGATTTGCTTCGAGCGCTGCGACTCGATCCTTCTCTTTTCCCGGCAAGACCACCCGCACTGGTGCATGCATTAAATGATGAAAAGCAGAATCGGCGGCAACCGGCGCGTTCGCGGGATATTCGTCCGAGACAGATGCAATCGCCTGAGAACTCAACGGCTCGGACCCTGTCGTTGAGCCTGAAGATTGCGAACCGGCAGCAGCCTGAGGCGGTTGTTCGAAATCCTTTTCCAGCAAGAAAGCCTTGCTGTTTGGGTCAAACACGAATACCCCACCCTCATTGAAAGCCTGCGCATACTTAATCGGATACGCGAGCGAGGCATAGCGCGCGCCAACCTCCGGCGTCAACCCACGCCGAATCGTATAGCCAAAATCGCGTGCAGTGATTGGCTCGCCATTCGAAAATCGTCCGTCGTGGCGTAAATAAAAAACAACTTCGGACCAGTCCTTGTTTGCTTGCCAGCGCTCTGCCAGGGCTGGAATCGGTTGGCTTGTTCTGGGATCGTATTCAGTCAGTCCTTCATACAAGGCGAGGCAAATGCGCGCTTCATTTTGGCCGGTAGGGATCTGAGGATCGATTGATTCCGGCTCTGAGCCGGACACATAACGCAGGATGTTTTCCCGGGGCGGATCGGTCTTGCCAAAAAACCCGTTGTTGTTTGCTGAAGCAGCGCAGCCCGCAGCGATAAGACACGCGAGCAGAACAATCGAGTATGGTGCGAATCGCGAGCCCGGGAAAGACATGTTCACTCTAGAGAATAGCTGCCGCCTCAATCGTGAACGTTAACACGAGAGCAATGATGCATCAATAACTACTTAGTTACCCGGTGCACCGCGCGCGACAGACTTTAGCTTTTCGAAAACGGTCAGCGCTTGCCTGCATGCGTCCTCAAAGCCTTCGGACGTATCGATTAAAAAGTCGGCGTACTTTATTTTCTCTGCCTGCGGCATTTGCGAGGCGATGCGTTGCTCGGCTGCCTCGCGCGAAAGGTTTTCGCGCGACATCAATCGATCTAACTGTATCTCTGGGCGGCAATGCACGACGATCAATTTGTCGAGACGGCGATAGCCACCCGACTCGATCATCAACGCCGCATCAATTACCACAATTCCGGTTGGATCTTGTGATTCGATTTCCCTGATTTGATCGTCCTGAGCGGCGATGATGAGAGGGTGCAGGATCGAATTGAGCTGCGCGCGTCTCTGCTCGTCGGAAAAGACAATCGCACCCAGCTTTGCCCGATCGAGGGCGCCGTCCGGTTGTAAGAAACCTTCGCCAAAAGCTTGCGTCACTGATTTCAAACCGGCACTGCCCGGAGCGACAACTGTCCGCGCAATGTCGTCCGCATCAATCACGTGGCAGCCAAGCTCTGCCAGCGTGCGCAAGACGAAAGACTTGCCGACTGCAATCGATCCCGTGAGACCAACTTTGAGCATGAGTCCGTTTGGATCGCGGACCTTCACCACGAAGACACGAAGGCACAAAGATAATTCCTGAACTGACTTGGTGTCTTTGTGCCTTTGTGGTTAGTAATCCCTTAAAGATTTCCCTTCTCGTCCGTCGCGCTACAGACCTCTTCGCCACTTCGCTGCTTGCAGAGTGTTCTTCATCAACATTGCTACGGTTAGTAATCCGACACCGCCGGGCACCGGAGTCCTTTTTCCCGCGATGCGATCGGCGTCTGCGGGATGAACGTCGCCAACCAGGGTGTAACCGCGCTTCTCAATCGCTTGGATGCGTCTCTCTGCTTCGTGGGCGAAATAATTTCGTGCCCGATCTATGTCAGTCACTTTGTTCACGCCGACATCGATTACCGTGGCGCCGGGTTTGATAAAGTCACCGCGGATGAAAGCCGGGCGGCCAATCGCCGCGATGAGGATGTCTGCCTGGCGAGTCACATGCGGCAGATGGCGCGTCTGCGAATGACAGATAGTCACCGTCGCGTTCCGCTGCAACAACAGGCTGGCGATCGGACGTCCAACAATCTGGCTGCGACCCACGACGCATGCATTCGCGGCCGCAATCTCGATCTTGTTCCGATTCAACAACTCGATTATGCCCGCCGGTGTGCAAGGCACAAATCGCGGGCGGCCCATTGCCAACAGGCCGGCGTTTGTCGGATGAAAAGCATCGACATCTTTGGCCGGATCGATCGCTTCGATGATCACGGAATCGTCAATTTGTTTCGGCAGCGGTAACTGGACCAGGATTCCGTCCACCTCATCATTTTGATTTAAAGCGACGACGACCGACAACAGCTCGTCTGTTGTTGTGGTCGCCGTGAGCAGAAGTTGGTCTGATGCAATTCCAACTTCTTCGCACGCACGAATCTTATTGCGCACATAAACGGCGGACGCCGCGTCGTCTCCTACTAATACTGCTGCCAGACGCGGCGTGACGCCGTATTCGCTCTTCAACACAGTTACTTCTACGGCAACTTCGCTCTTGATTTCTGCGGCGGCGGCTCGACCGTCGAGTATTTCGGCTCGATGAGTTTCCTTCACGATCATCGCGCCAATCGTAACATAGAAGATGTTTGGTGAAGCTGCTCACGTAATCGGCCACGCCGGCTATCGGGGCAGTAGCCCGACCGTAAGGGAG
>QHXH01000470.1 GCA_003222855.1 Acidobacteriota bacterium | reverse complement strand
AATCTCGAGCTTGAAGGACATGCTCCCACTGCTCGAGAAAGTCGCAAAAGCCGGACGTCCGCTGCTCATCATTGCGGAAGACGTGGAAGGCGAAGCGCTCGCGACTTTGGTCGTGAACAAATTGCGCGGCACATTGCAAGTCTGCGCGGTCAAAGCCCCGGGCTTCGGCGATCGTCGCAAGGCGATGCTGGAAGACATCGCGGTATTGACCGGCGGCAAAATGATCAGCGAAGACCTCGGGATCAAGCTCGAGAACATCAAGCTCGAAGACCTCGGCAAAGCGAAGCGCGTCACCATCGACAAGGAAAACACCACCATTGTCGAAGGTTCGGGCAAGCACGCCGACATCCAGGGCCGGGTCGCTCAGATCCGTCGTCAGATTGAAGAGACGACCAGCGATTACGATCGCGAGAAACTCCAGGAGCGCCTGGCGAAACTCGCGGGCGGTGTTGCGGTCATCAACGTCGGCGCAGCGACCGAGACCGAGATGAAAGAGAAAAAGGCGCGCGTCGAAGACGCGTTGCACGCCACGCGTGCGGCGGTCGAGGAAGGCATCGTCGCGGGTGGCGGTGTCGCGTTCATCCGCGCTCAGAAAGCGATCGAGAACATGCGAGGCCTCGATGCCGATGAGAAAGTCGGCGTCCAGATCGTGCGTCGCGCGATCGAAGAACCGATGCGTCAACTGGCTGACAACGCCGGCGCGGAAGGCGCGCTGATTGTCGAGGAGGTCAAGAAGCGCAAAGGCAACGAAGGTTACGACGTGGCCAAGGGCGAATATGTCGATCTGGTGAAGGCCGGCATTGTCGATCCAACCAAGGTCACGCGAAGCGCGTTGCAAAACGCGGCGTCGATCGCGGGCCTGTTGCTCACCACCGAAGCACTCGTGACGGAGATACCTGAAAAGGAAAAAACTCCTGCGATGCCACCGGGCGGAATGGGCGGCATGGATTACTAAATAGAACTCGAAACAACAAATGAATCACAGCAGCCGGAGTCGAAAGGCTCCGGCTGTTTTGTTTTAGTCTTCGCTTCCGATGGTTCCAATCGCAGCAATTCGATCTGCGGGCGATCTTGAAATTGTATTGCTGCACGAGACCCACGGCCTACTAGCGGAGATCATCGGACCGAACCTCTACACAATCTACGGCACAGCCCCCGAACAAGACGTCGCGTTTAAATCCGACGAACATTTCAATCTTTTCCTCATACTTTTGGTCGAACTCATTGCGGAAGGCTCGCGGAGTTCGTTCATCGGTGATAAATATCAAAACTGGTCTTTGCTACGCGGACTGCGTTGGCTTTGCGGCAGTCATGATGCCGAAACGAAAGAGTGCAATCTTCAAACCACGCTTCACAACCTAGAAGCGTGGATTAACGCTTCTGCCGACGTCACGTTTTGGTGTGGTGATTTGCAGGAGCAGCTGAAATTCCCGCTTTTAAACCGCGATCTGATTTCCTTTGGGGCGAACACGACGAAACATCATCTAATCAGGCTGTCCTCGATGTTGGAAAAACTTCACAAGATATTGTCCGCCGCCGGCTATTCTTTTACCGCCCAGGACATAGTTGCGATATTGTCTTCAATGACAGAAGAGGTTCGCCATCGACTACGATATCACGCTACTTACCTTCTAGAGCTCCTAGGTAACCTCTTTGAATCGTTAAACGCATTGATCGATCGACGTTTCAGGAAAAATCCAACCAATAGAGTCGACGAGATGATAATGCCCGCTGGCGTTACATCGGACGTATTCCGCGATCTTTACGGATCGGTCCTTGCGTTCAAGCGTTATTCTCCCGAGCGCATTCGCGACTTCACACCAACAGCGATGCCGCTTTTGCGCAAGCCGTACCGATAGAAGCGATGGCAATGCAGTATCGAGCAGGAGAAATCCGCCGGAGTCTCCAGCGATTTAGTGATTTCGCGAACGACCTACTCGCGTCCGATTACAATACGTTCGAAGACCGGCTAAATTTGCTGATCTCTTTTTGTGAGAGCGATGCGGTCTTCGGCAACATTCACAAACAGCTCATGGATGTCGGGGTCGGCGAATTTCGACTCATTCCCGCGCATCTCGAAGAACTTGAGTAGTTCTTCGCAGATTTATCGTCACATTTGACGAATTTCTCTGTAAAGAAAGGATGAGGGGTTTCCATGATTAAGCCAAAAGCGACAGTTAAATCCACGGTGCCAACGGCAACTTCGCGCCGGCATCGCGCGGCGAAGCCCAAAGACACCCGAGCAGGCCGTCTTCTTAAGGAACTAACCAGCTTTTATTTGGATTCCGGCGATTTTAATGGGCTGCGAGTACATCAGCTCGCGGAGCGATTGGGCCAATCATGGCGCGAGATTAAGCCGATCGCGGCGGCACTTATTAAAAAAGAATTGATTGGCATTTTGGATGAAAAAAGCGACGTCAATCCGGCGATCCTTCGAGTCGGATTCGAGCCGAAAGAGACTCAGCTGAGGAAGTTGGACGATTCCATTCTGAAGCACACGTTTGTTTATCCGCGATTAAATCATCTGAAGTCAGTTGTAGATCCGTCGAATTACACCAGACGTCCTTATCTCTTGGAACTTGCCTTGGGACATCCACAATTCTCATTTCGCTCGTTTGACCTTTCCGTGTTGGAATTCTATCGCAATGATCCGCGTTACACGTACGAGAACAGAGACATCGACGGGCTTATCAGTATTCGTGACGAGTTCTATAAGTCAGATCAAATGGAGGAGAAGGACCAGATACTCCTCGAGTCATTCGGATTCTCTTTCGACAAGAACTTGAATCGCGCTGTAGCGGTGTTTCTCCGATATTTGGCCCGTTTAAGCCCAGAGCATCAGCAAATCTGGAAAACGAAGGAACTGACTGGGAAGTACAGTCTTCATCCAGATTATCTAAACTACACAATTATCGGCGATTGGGGTCAGGGAGCTTCAATTTACGTCGCGTTTTGCACTGAAATGCACTTACTCAACGTGATGGCAGATGCGATGGGACGAGCACCCCTCTTTCGTCAAACATTCGGGCCGTATGGAGAAAACAAACCGACACGATTCACGTCCTTGGTGAGGCCGACGCTTGAGGAGTTCAATCAATTCGCTCTGCTGTTGGATAAGATGACCTCCGACAACATAAACAAAGATTTTTTTCAGAAGGACGTGTCGATGGAGACTGAAGAACAACGTGCCGACGGGAAGATCATCGTACGGCCCAAAGGTACTCTTAATATTCTAAACAAATGGTTGCGCTACTATTTTCGCACGTCCGATTGGCAACCGTGGGATAAAGCTTTCAAAAGTCTAAAGGAAGTTCGACG
>QHXH01000225.1:11096-11897 GCA_003222855.1 Acidobacteriota bacterium | reverse complement strand
TAGATATAAGTCGAGAACGCGTACGTCGTCTGATACCGGCTCGCCGCGCGGTAAACACGCAGGAATGTTTCCTGGGCCAGGTCAACCGCGCCGTCATAGTCATTTGTCATGCGATAGATGTAGCTGGTGATCTGATTTCGATAGCGGCTCACCAGCTCGGCAAACGCGTCCTCGTCGCCCGCCAGAGTTTCTTCCAGCAGCGCATGATCTGACGCTTTCTGAACTACGACCGGCGCCGGCATGGCCGCGGCGAAATTCAAGTCCTCAATCGAACTTAACGTTCTCATCGGGCAGGAAGGGCTCTCGAAGTTTTGGTAACGCAAGTTTGTTAACTTGCGTCCGTGTTTCCTTCGCAAGCTGGCAGCTTGCGCTACATCTCAACAGGCAAATTATACCATCGGCCCGCGACGGCCTCGGCAGTTGACACGCTATTTTAGGGGAAAAGTTCCGGAAAGTTAGCTTGTCGGCGGTTCGCAAGGCATCCTGCTGACAGCTATTTGACATTTATCATTGGACATTTGTCATTTGCTGATTTGCGGCCGCCGGAAGCATTCGCTGGAAGCTGGATGCCAGGGATAACGGTCGCGGGCGCAATCAAGGTTGCACGATGAGCAACACCGGTCCAGATGACCAAATGGCAGATGTCCAATGACAAATGATAAATAGTTGTTTACGACATCGTGTTACGGACCACTCGATGACGCAGCCGCCTCGGGATTCTGGAACAGCGAGTCTTCCATCTTGATGCCGTACTGGACTGTGAGAATGCGGGTTTCGACAATCTGCTTGCCGTCTTCGAGG
>QHXH01000225.1:0-11081 GCA_003222855.1 Acidobacteriota bacterium | reverse complement strand
CTTAACTGGGGTCGCAGAACCAGCGCGAGTTTCTTCGTATTCAAGTGAAAGAACGCGGAAGCTCTTCGCGCTGATGAAATAGCGCGTCTTGCGGCTCGCTTTATCGACCAAATCGATCACGTAAAGCTCGACGCCTTGCTGTTTATCCTTTCCCGCCGAGGTCACCTTTGACTCGTTCTCTTTGTAGCGAAGTAAAGCGTCGATGCTATGCGCCTGCTGCGCGATGAAGTCAGCCGCCGTGTCCGCGCGGGGAGCGAAGGTGGCGCCATTGATGATTCCAAACAGGCGGCCTTCACCGTATACAAGTGAATACTCGGCCTGCGGTGTTTTGCTGTCGAGGCGCACCTTGTCTTTGTCGGGCTTGTCGCCATGAACAAAGCGCAACTCATATCGAATTTCTTCCGCGCGACCATCCGCACCGGTGCGTGTCTCGCGACCGCGCTCGAGTCCGTTCTTTCTAATCTGTGAAAGCATGGCCCGCCCGGCGCCGCTGCCGGCCACGACGATTACGCTCTCGGCAATTTGCTCGGCCGTGACCTCTTTGGGCTGATCGGAGCGTTTGGGTTGCTCCGCGCGTTTGGGTTGTTCCGCCCGTTTGGGTTGTTCCGCCCGTTTGGGTTGCTGCGCGCGCGACGTGGCCGTGAAAGCGACCCCGCTGCACAGTGCGGCCAGAACGAAGAACATCAATATTAAATATCGAAAAGGGGCTGTCTTGAAACTCATGATTATTTCTGACTTCTGAAACCTAATTCTAACTTCGGCCTGGCCGCGATTGTAGCACAAGGCCTTCGCGAACAGAGTTGCCGTATCAGGGATGCGATGCGCGCGCATGGGGATGCTCTACCGGGCCGCTCCCCATTCGGTTTTTGTAACGCAAACTGTTGGTTTGAGCGCAAGCTAACAGCTTGCGTTACGGTGGTTTGACAAACCAGTTGCCATCCGCGTTAACTAAAGAGAAACAAATACAACTTGAGTTCAGATCGACGCCGCGTATTTTCCGTCAACGAGCAGCGTTGAAGCAAGCATAACGACACGAGAGGAACGTATGGCAATGAAGAAAGTTGGCATTCTAGTAGGTCGCGAAAAAACCTTTCCGGAAGCTCTGATCAGAAACATTAATGAACGCGGCAAAGGGTCGGCGGTGGCCGAATACATCAAGCTGGGGGGCGTTCGGCACGACGCGCCGCCGCAATACGATCTGGTGATCGATCGCATCTCGCACGAGGTGCCATTTTATCGCGCAACGCTGAAGCGTATGGCGCTCGAAGGAACAATCATCGTTAACAACCCTTTCTGGTGGTCGGCGGATGATAAGTTTTTCAATTATTCGCTCGCGCAGAAGCTGGGCGTCGCAGTCCCCAAAACCGTCCTGCTCCCGCAAAAGGATTATATTCCCGGAATCGTGAGCGAGAGTTTGCGCAATCTCGAGTTTCCACTGGACTGGCAGGCGATCGTCGATTACGTTGGCTTCCCGGCGTTCATGAAACCGTTTGACGGCGGCGGCTGGAAGAATGTTTCGAAAGTGAATTCAATTGAAGAATTGATCGCCGAGTACGACAAGACCGGAACCTTGTGCATGACGCTGCAAGAGTCGGTCGAATTTGACCAATTCATTCGCTGCTACTGCATCGGCCAGGAAGACGTGATGATCATGCCTTACGATCCGCGCAAGCCTTATCTTTCCGGCGAACAGTACGTCTACGATCCGAATTACCTTTCGCCTGAGTTGACCGTGCGCGTGGTCCATGACGTGCGCACGCTTTGTTCCGCGCTCGGCTATGACATCAATACCGTCGAGTTCGCCATCAAGGACGGCGTGCCCTACGCGATTGATTTCATGAACCCCGCGCCGGACGCCGAATTGCAATCGGTCGGCGCCTTCTATCACGGCTGGGTAACCGAAGCTGTCACAAATTTGGTTTTCAAGCGATTGAATAAAAAGGTTGAGCAGCCACGTTATCGCTGGGATGCGTTTCTGAATCCGCCACCGGTAAGAACTGAAGCGGTGGCCTCAGCCGCGGAACAAAAATCGCGGACGGTGACGCCGAAACCTACGGGACAGAAGCGAGGGGCGACAAAATCACGAGCTTCATCGAAGAACGATCAGGCGAAGGAAGCGTCGACGTGATTTCGTGCCGCAGGCACGAGATGTTTATAGCTCAAGCATCACTCGGCTCAACTCGTCCTCTGGTGGTAAGGAGCCTTCGCGTTATCAGTGCGCCTGACCAGGCGATGATCGAAGACGAAGCGAGCGCCCACGCTAAACCGGCGACGACTTGATCGATCGAAGAACCGACAAGGGCAATCAGCAACGCCGCGAAACTCAAACGCGCGGTCAGGCGCTGAACTCGACCGGCGCCTTCCAACCAATTCATGCGGCGCAACTCAGCAGCCAAATAATCCTCATCGTTATTCAGGCGCGAATAATAACCGGCCTCGCGTCGCGCGAGCCGAGCGGCGGCTTTGTCCGGCGCAATTCTGACGGCGTCATTGTAATGATGAATCACGTGCGCGAGTTTCCCCTCGCTGAGGGCCACTTCGGCCAGGCCAACTTGCGCGCGATAAGAGTTTTCATCGACCTCCAACGCGCGCCGAAATATCTTTGCCGCGCGTGCGGGATCGCAGTACTCGAGAAAGCTCTCGCCAATTCTCTCCAGCAAACGCGCCTCATTCGGCGCGCGCATTGACGCTAACTTCAACGCAGCGCAGGCGCGGCCCAGCAGGCGCGCGTTGCCAAAGGCCGACGCCTGAGATTTCAGCAGCCGCGCATATTCATAAATCATCCGGCCGTTTTGCGGCGCAATCAATAACGCTCGCCGGAATGCTTCGGCCGATTGTTTGAGGCACCCCGCCATTCGCAAATCGTTAGCGCATCGGCGCAGGAGTGCCACTCGGTCCGAATCCTGCTCGGACGGGCCCGCTGGCGCCTCACGTCTGTGTTTCTCGATCCTTCGCTCGGCTTCTTTCATGTTTTCCAAGACAGACGCGGATGCTATTCCGAGTCGCGCCGCTTCCGCGCGGACCACCTTCAAATCAATGAGATGGTCGCGCAGCTCGCAAGCCCGGGCATCGAGTTTGTGTTCTGCGATTCGCGGCAGGAGCTCGTGAACCATTCGGCGGAAGCGTCGGCCAGACGAAAACGTGAGTGACGATTCACCAGCCGCGAGATCAACGCGATACCGATAACGAACGTTGCCACCACGACGCAGTGTACGCAGGCTGGTGACTTCAACGCTTTCGATGTCTGCAAGCGCAAAGTCGAACCCATTATGAAAGAGAACGCGCCTCACAAAACGGCTCGGTCCAGTGCGTCGCAGCCTGAGGCCGTCGAACGTCAATCGATCAGTTAGCATGAGCGCGGGAATGGTGATCCAGGTCGTGAAGACGATAATCAGCGCCGGCAGATCTCGATGGGTGCGCAGGCAAATGAGCGCGGCGAACGTCATCACCGCGCCGATCGCCAGATAGCCCCCGGATGACATCCGCACGGAAGCCAGCCTTTTCGCTCCCAATAGCTTATCCATCTCGCCTCTAGCAGCCGATTCTTTAAGCGTCTGTGTTTGTGATGGCTGTCTCAAAGTGTTCGGTAAGGCCTATCGGCTCGGACAATCAACCGGGATATTCACCGAGAAATTTCCGCGCGCCGCCCCAGGCTCAGTGTAACGTAAATCCGCGAATTGGACGAGCGCCTGCCCGATGCAATTGTCGCCTTCTAACCGTGCCAGCGGAAACCGCGCGAACCCAAGCAACGCCTGCGCACGTCGATCGTGTTCAGCGAGTGAGGCAAGCTGCGCTTCTGCGCCTGTTGGCTTTCCAAATCGAGCAAAATTTCCAACAGTTGATGCTTCACCAGTTGTGACGACGTATCTATAAATTGCGCGGTCAGTTTCGGCGACGGATTGCCAGCGAAAAGGCGTGGCAGCGGTGGGCATGGCTGCGACCCGCATCACTTGCTCGCCGCGCGACGCGGCGACGTTGTTTGCGATCGAAAGCGCATTTGCAAAGGCGGCCCGATGAGCAATCGCCAGTACGCCCCAGTACACGGCTACTATTGCGAGCGCCGCGATTGCGCTTCGTTGGCCCATTCCACGTAGCACGTGCAAGCGGCGCAACAGAATTGCTAAAGCGATCCCGAGAAGCCAAACCGCCATTGCGATTCGCAGCGCGTTACCTTCCGGGCCGCTTTGGCTGCTCGCCAGGCCGATCACGATTGTGGCAATCAATCCAATCATGGACCATCCGAACATTTTCCGTCTCGTGTCACTTGTGAGTAGAAAGGCAACGGTGCCGAGCACCAACCAAATGTACGGATCGGCGATGAAAACCAGATCGCCATAGAACCAGTGTCCGCTCCAGGGCAACAGCGGGCGCACGCCATAATTATTGGTCCAATCCATCAACGGATGAGTTGTCGCCGCGACGACCGACGCCAGCAACAAACCGCGAAAGCGGATGCGCGGCGTGCGTTTGCGAATGCTGGATATGATCCGCTCGATGGCATAGGCGATTGCCGGAATCATTAAGCCGATTGCGATCGTTCCCACGACCGAGTGTGTTATGCCCCGATGGTGTTGAAGCAAAGTCCAGCGATCGCCGAACAGCAGCGACACGAAATCTGCATCGGCCGCGTTTGCCGAAATCACGCATACGGTTGTGGCGTATGGCGACAGTCGTTCAAGACCGGCCTTCGCTGAAGTCAGGCCAACCAGGGAATGCGCGAGATTATCCATACGGGAAATCTCAGAATGAAAGTCCAAGAGGCGAGGGCGGAGGAGGCAGTTGCGCGTGACGCGCGGGATCGATTTTCAGAAGTTCCTGTGCGGCTGCACGCGAAGCTCCCGATTCAGGAATTGGCTTTCCATCTTTGTCTTTCGCGGCGCGCGCCGCTGAGACGATATTGAAAAGGATATCCGCAGCTTCTTTTTTCTTTCCCTGCTTGCTGTACACAAGGGCCTGTCTGAGATTCGCGGTGTCAGGCGTCACCACGGGAGAATTCATTTTCGCGATCTCAGAGTAAAGCGCCCTGGCTTGATCGAGATTGCCGTCGGATTCCTTTGCCTGGGCCAGCGCAAATTTCGCCAGCGCCGCGATATCGCCGCTTCCGTTCGCTAAGTTCTGCAAATCAGTTTCGGCCTTCAAACGATCGGTCACCAGCTCGTTGGTCGCGATGAAGTAACGGGCTTCGCTGCGATAGGGATCGCCGTACTTGCCAGAAATCTTTTCGAATTCCTGAATGGCGCGTTCTGATCTTTCCTGCTGGCTCGTGAAGACGGGATCGGTCGATCCCGGCGGAACTGTCGGCGCGATGTCGGCATCGTTAATGGCAATCGCCCGACCCATGGCCGCCTGGGCTTCCTCAGCATGTTTGTGTCGCCAGCGGACGACCGCGTAAACGCCTATTGCGATGACGACCAGGCCAATAAGACCGTAAAGGATTTGCGTCCGGCGACCGGCGACCCGATCGGCCAACCGGTCGGCCAACAACATTGTGGCGTCGCGAAAACGATCCTGTTTCAGCTCGCGAGCGCGCTTTTTTTTGTATTTAGCCAATCGAGTTCCCTTTGCAAGAATCCGCAGTGAAATGCGTTCAATTTGGTGTATGATCGCAGAAACAGGGAATTTAGCGACCGTTCACAAGGTTGTCAAGCGAGCGTTTGGTTGCCGCAACGCAATCAAACCAGCGATCATCAAAGAGAGTGGACGTGCGAATTCTTTTTCACAGTGTTAAGCGGGAACAAATCGGAGCTACCGGCGGTCTAAGTCTTCGGCAGTGCGGGCAGCAACGTGGCACGCCGCTTTGCGTACTTCTCGACCGGGGGAGTGCCGAATGAGCTACGGAGAGCAAATCGCCCTCCGCGGGCATGTAGACCTTGAGACTGTTGCTTCGGCAGCAGAGATTGAGCTGCGCGGCCCTTCGGAAGATCAGTTCCTTGAAAAACTGCGGCGCGGTGATGCACTGGCTTACGAGCGCCTGGTGGCTGAGAACTCGGGTGATGTTTATGCGCTGCTGTACCGGCTGACGACTGACGCCGAAGAGGCGCGCGATTTGACTCAGGAAACTTTTCTGCGCGCTTTCCAAAGTATTGAGCGGTTTCGCGGCGACTCATCTTTGAAAACCTGGATCTATCGCATCGCTATTAATCAAGCGCGAAATCGTTGGCGCTGGTGGCGACGGCGAAAGCGAGACGTGACTGTTTCGCTTGATGCGACCGACGAGCATCGAGACAAACCTCTCGCGGCAACACTGCCGAGTGAGAATTCGCCGAGTCCCGAGCAGGAGACGTTGGCGCACGAGCGAGAAGCGCAATTGCGCGAGGCGCTTAAAGGCTTGCGGCGATCTTATCGCGAGGCTGTTGTTTTGCGCGACGTCGAAGGATTCAGTTATGAAGAGATCGCCAGGACGCTGCAGATAAGTATCGGAACCGTGAAGTCGCGCATTTCCCGTGGCCGATTGGAATTGCGGCATCAGTTAGAAGGTTCTTTGTAATATGAATGGTTCGCCTGCCCCGGCGTCACAAAAACTCGGTGCCAAGTTGGGTCGAAGTGACGACTTTCGAAGCAGGGCCGGGCGATCAGCCGAGGGGAGCGTGAGTAACGTGGCCAGCAACAACCGCAACGCTTCGCTCCCAGGCTGAGTTCAAAGCCAGGGCGGGGTTGGCGAGCCATTCGCTTAAAATTGCGAATTGCGAAATTCGGATTGCGAATTGTAAAGCTTAGGAAATTCGAAATCCGCAATTCGAACTTCGAAATAATTACCATGAGCTGTGACGACATTCAACAATCGCTTTCGCTTTATGTTGACGATGGCCTTACGACTGACGAGCGTCTGACCGTGTATCAGCATCTGGAAGTTTGTCCTGTCTGTCGGGCGCGCGCCGGTGAATTACGAAATTTGCGCAGCAGTCTGGCCATGCTTACGGCGCCCCTGCCGCCCGCGGATTTGGTTCCGGTGATCACTGCCGCGCTGGCCGCCAAGGTGGCCGAGCGGCAGGCGCGTCGCAACTCCACCACGATGGATGCAGTTAACGATTGGGCTTTGAAGTGGCTGCAACCTCGCCCGATGCGTTATGCTTTTAGTTCCCTCGCCTCGATAATTATTTTTACAGCCGTGTTTGCCGCGTTGCGTCCGCACATGATTGCATTGCGCGAGGCCACGCTGGCCTTCGAGCAAGTGCAGATCACTACTGTGCCGCAGGAGTGGTTCGTTGCCGGATACGACATCACGAAGCCGATTTCGCCGGAGAGTTATGCCGCGCTGCGAACGCCTTATAATACTGAGTCGCCGAGTCTGAATCCCGGCGGCGCGTTGGCAATGCTGAGTTGGGAGCCACGCGAGCTTCACCAGAGCGCTAAGGGCCAGGACGATATGATGATCGTCGCTGACGTGTTTACTAATGGCTCTGCTTCACTTGCCAATGTCATGCAAGCACCTCGCGACCGGCGCATGCTTCAGGATTTCGAGAAGGCTTTGCGACAGGACGCGGCTTTCGTGCCTGCCTCGGTGGATCGCCGGCCAGAGACTATGCGCGTAGTGTTTTCGATTCAAAGGGTTGATGTGCACGAAAGAGATTACTGATGTTTCGGAAGCCCGACCGTCAGGGAGGGCTACTCGATATCACAGCATCGGAAATTCATCAGGCAATCATTCGGGTAGAAACTGTTCACTTACGCGCCCTTCCTGACCGTCGAGCTTCTGACCCGAATCTCGCCTCGATCACTCCCCGTCGCTCAACTCCAAATTCACGAGTGAGGCTCGGATAAGTCTCCATTACGCCGGGAATCTTTTCCGCATCCAGAAGCTTTTCCACGCGCTTGATCTCTCTGACTGGCGCCTCGATCTCCATGAACAGACCAAAAGGCAATTCGTCGATCACGACTTTGGCTTTCCCGACTTTCCAACGCGTTCGCCGCTTTTCGTAAATCAGGCCGGGAGTAAAATCCAGCGACTTGAGAATCCATTCCATTCCATCCGGATCGGCAATTGTGACCTCGTACTCCTCCTGGTGCTTGATCGCAGACTTGCCTGGCAGACGGCGTTTGAAGGTCAGATAGGCTCTGCCGTTCACCCGGCGCAGACGCAGCGCGCGGCCCGGCTGGTCCAAACGGCCGCCGCGATAGATCGTGTTCTCTTCGTGCTCCAACTCTCTGGGCACAAGCGACATATCGCGCATGCGACGCTCAATCTCACGTCGCTGCTTTTTTGTGAGGCGATACTTTTTTTCGATCTCGATCGGCATGACGGAACTTTCGATTTTAGATTTTGGATTTTAGATTTGGTTAATGCCGGGCGCATCGACCTGCTGTTCGAAAACGCAGCCAATCGACAATCACAAATCCAAAATCGAAAATGCTTACGATTGTCTTATCCATCTCATCACTTCCGGAATGGTCGCTTTCTTTCCCGTCATCAACATGCCCACCCGATAGATTCTCGACGCCAGCCAAATCAATCCTATGGCGGTGGCAAAACCGATCACCAGCGACAGAAGGATCTGCCACAAAGGCGGTGTCTCAGTGACTATGCGAACCAACATCGTGATTGGAGCAAAGAATGGAAACATCGAGGCCCAAAACGCGAGGGTGGAATTTGGATTGCGGATGATATTGAACGAGAGGAAAAAGCCCGCCACCAGCATCAGGACTACCGGCATGGCGAGTTGCCCGCCCTCCTGGGTCGTAGTCACCATCGAGCCCACCACAGCGTACACGGTGGAATAGATGAAATAGCCCATCAGGAAAAACATCCCCAGGTACACGAACACGATCGGCGCTACATGCGGCAGATTGATTGACGAGCCACCAGCCGCCCAGGCAGAAAACGCCAGAAATGCCGCCCCCCAAATTCCCATCTGCGTCAGCGCCACCAGCGAAACACCAATCAATTTTCCCATCATCAGCGGAAACGAGCGCATTGAAGAAAAAAGAATCTCGGCAATGCGCGTTTCTTTTTCTTCGATAACGGCTCCGAGTACCACCTGCCCATACAGAAGTACGCTCATGTAAATCCAGATGCCCATTCCGAGAGCCAGGAAAAAGCCTGCTTCACCTTTGCTTTCCTGCCCGGTTTCGCCAACCGACTTCAGGTCAACAGGTTCTGACGCTTGTTGAACCGCTTCCTCTTTGATTCCGGCGTCCACCAACCGCTGACTCCTGACCGCTTTGCCAATCGCATTCTCAACGTTCTCTCTGGTAAAGACATCCGCCGCATTGCGCGCGCGAAATTCAGGCCGTCCATCTTTGAGCAGGTCAGGTGGCAAGATCACGTAACCATCGATGTCATGTCTCTGGATCCTTGATTCGAGATCCTTCTTAACTTCTTCGAGAGAGCGATCACCGAGGTGTGCCTCTTCGATGACAAAGCTTGCTTCAGTCATCCGGCCCGCTTGCTTGATCTGTTCCCGTGACGCGCCCGGTCCGACTGCCGGTTGCAATGGCGGACGCGGCGTCTCGCGTTTGCTGGGCCGCTCTCTGCCGGTTTGCAATTCTCTGGCAACGCGCGAGTACAGCTTGCCGGTTTGATCGATAATCACCACGCGTGTCGGACCGCCGGATTTCATCCCGAACATCAAGGCCGGCACAACGGTGAACGCGCCCATTAATACGGGTCCAAGAATCGTCGCGATCACGAAAAATTTCGTGCGTACGCGCTGAACGTATTCGCGTTTCACGACTGCGAAGAGTTTCTTCATGCCACTTCTCTCACCTTTTCGATGAAGATGTCGTGCAAGGTCGGCTCGACTAATTCGAATTTGCTAATCACGACGCCCGACTCAACCAAACGTTTCAGCAACGTCTGCGGATTTCCGCCGGGTACGAGCAGCACTTCCAGGTCCTCGCCGACGCGGCGCATACTCGCCACCAGCTCCGGATCGTTTAGCAACCCATCTTCGCCTTCGAACTGCAAAGCCACGGCGTTGCGCGAGAAGCTTCGGCGAATCTCACGCAGCTTGCCGTCCAGGACTTTATGCGATCGATTGATCATGCAGACATCGTCGCAAAGTTTTTCGGCAATCTCCATCTGGTGAGTAGAAAGAATGATCGTTTTGTTGGTGTTGCGCAGCTCGAGGATCGTATCTTTCATTATATCGACATTCACGGGATCCAATCCGGAAAACGGTTCGTCCAGAATCAACAGATCAGGATCGTGAATCACCGACGTGATGAACTGAACCTTCTGCTGCATTCCCTTTGACAGCTCCTTGGTTCGCTTCTCTTTCCAATCGCTGAGCTGCAATTTCGCGAGCCACTTATCGATGCGCGCGTCGGCTTCCTTGCCGGTGACGTCCTTCAATTCGGCAAAGAAACGCAGCTGCTCGCCGACTTTCATTTTCTTATAAAGCCCGCGCTCTTCCGGTAGATAGCCGATGCGATCCTGCAAAGCGTTCGTCATTCGCTGGCCCAGCAACTCAATGCTTCCCGTGTCAGGAACCATGATGTTGACGATCATGCGAATGGTCGTGGTCTTGCCGGCGCCATTTGGACCAATCAATCCGAAGACGCGCCCGGGCTTGACCTGCAAGCTGAGATCGCTCACCGCAGTGAAGTCGCCGAAAGTTTTGCTGATGTGATTCAGGACCAGAGTGGGTTTGGATTCATCCATGTGAGTGTTTGTTACGATGATACTTGCAACGATGTTTCAGCATGTGTCAGCTGCACCGCGTTAGCAGGTGGGTTAAGAGACTGGAGCGCAAGCGTCCTCGCTTGCATGAGCTTTGTTAATGCGACGCTGCAACCGGGACGGTTGCGCTCCAGTCGGTACTGACCTCATCACGACGGATCAATGAGGCCTTGACTACCCAATGACATCATCAATGCTCAATCCTGAACGACGCGTACCTGCCTGACGGCTCAAGATTGATCTCTTCAAGGTGGTCAACTGAAGAAAAACGCGGACCCGTAGCCAGCTCATTTTTGAATGCTTCCACACTTTGCGCCGGTCCCTCTGCGAGAACTTCAACGCGTCCGTCGGCCAGGTTCTTTACGAAGCCAACAACCTGATGACGCGCAGCCACGCGCTGCGCAAAAAAACGAAAGCCAACGCCTTGCACGTCGCCGCTAATGAAAAACCTGCGCGCTATTTT
>QHXH01000592.1 GCA_003222855.1 Acidobacteriota bacterium | reverse complement strand
AGGCTGCGGCTGCAAGAGACAATCATAGATCACACATGAGACACAAATCTGTCCGAAACGGCGCAGAGACGATTGGCTGTTGACTGCACAGTCCATTTACTTTCTGTCGCGGCTGAGGAGAGCCGCCTCAACGAGATTGCAGCCGGCACGGCTGCCGCTACAGTGACGCCCTTATGCCATACAAAGATGTCGCTCCGCCTGCAGGTGAAAAAATTACCAGAACCGATAAACTGAATGTACCGGATCAACCGATCATTCCTTTTATCCGCGGAGACGGTACCGGGCCGGACATCTGGGCAGCGAGTGAGCGCGTGTTCGACGCGGCGGTAGAAAAAGCTTACGGCGGCAGGAAGAAAATCGCGTGGTTCGAGGTTTTTGCCGGGCAGACAGCGAAGGACAAATTCGACGAATGGTTGCCGGAAGATACTGTGGAAGCCTTCCGCGAATATCACGTGGGAATCAAAGGGCCACTGACCACGCCTGTGGGCGGCGGCATTCGTTCGCTCAATGTTGCGCTCCGGCAGCTCCTCGATCTTTTCGTGTGCCTGAGACCCATCCAGTACTTCAATGGCGTCCCCTCGCCTCTTAAGCATCCCGAAAAAGTGAACATGGTGATCTTCCGCGAAAACACAGAAGACATTTACGCAGGCGTCGAATTCGCCGCCGGTACGCCGGACGCGGAAAAGGTTCTCGATTTTCTAAAGAAAGAATTTCCGCAGCAATTCGAGAAAATTCGCTTCGGGACGAAACAGAAAGCGGCGGAGTTTTGGAAAAAAGTTGGCGCACCGGAAAAGGACGACGTTTGCGTCGGAATCGGAATCAAACCAGTGAGTCGATCCGGCACGGTCCGCCTGGTACACAGCGCGATTTCTTATGCGATTGCGAACCGCCGGAGGAGCGTAACGCTGGTCCACAAGGGTAACATTATGAAGTTCACCGAAGGCGCGTTCCGCGATTGGGGCTATGAAGTTGCCAAGCAATATTTCGGCGCGAAGGAGATCGGCGGCGGTCCCTGGTGCGAGATTCCCATGGGCAAACCGGGGGCCGGCATCGTGATCAATGACGCTATCGCAGACAACGCGCTCCAGCAATTCCTGTTGCGCCCTGCAGATTATGACGTGATTGCGACGCTCAACCTAAATGGCGATTACCTGAGTGACGCATTGGCGGCGCAGGTGGGTGGAATCGGAATCGCACCCGGAGGAAACATCAATTACATCACCGGCCACGCAGTATTCGAAGCGACCCATGGCACCGCGCCCAAATATACCAACCAGGACAAGGTCAATCCCGGCTCGGTGATTCTTTCTGGCCAAATGATGTTCGTTTACATGGGCTGGACGGAAGCAGCCGAGCTGATTCTGAAAGGCTTGAAGGGCGCGATCGCAAGCAAACGCGTTACTTACGATTTCGCGCGTTTGATGGAAGGAGCGACGGAGATCAAGTGTTCGCAATTTGGCGACAATGTCATTGCTCATATGTAAGGAGAATGACGAAGCACGAATGACGAATGACGAGCCAATGACAAAGCCCAAAGCCCGAGCGTCAAGATCAAGATTATTTCGTCATTTGAACATTCGAGCTTCCTTCGTCATTCGTCATTCGTGCTTCGTCATTGTCTCCAGCTTCATCGTTTTTGTCGATCTCATCGCAGGAAGCAGCAATGCACTTGCTGAGAAGCGAAATATTACTGAAAAAGATCTATTCGATTTCGTCTGGATCGGAGACCCGCAAGTTTCGCCGGACGGATCGCGCCTGGCGTTTGTGCGCGTCACAGTCAATGAGACGAAGGAATGTTATCATACTTCCATCTGGAGTGTTCCGGTCGCAGGCGGCGAAGAACCTCATCAACTAACAAAAGGCGATCACGATTCCGCGCCTCGCTGGTCCCCGGACGGGAAATTTTTGCTCTTCCTGCGTGCGACTGAGAAGAATGGCAAGCCCGAGCCGGCGCAACTGACGACCCTGCCGATGACAGGCGGCGATTCATTCGTATTTACCGATCTACCGAAAGGCGCCGGAAATCCAACCTGGTCCCCGGACGGCAAAACAATCCTCTTCACCAGTGAGACGAACGCAGAAGATCTGGCCAAACAGGAAAAGCAAAAATCCGCCTCCGCTCAGGCTACGGCGGACAAGCTCCAAGAAGCCAAAGACAAGGACAAACCTGAGCACGAGAGCGATGTTCGCGTGATCACACACGCCGTTTATCGCCAGGATAATGAAGGCTACGCCGATCCAAAGCACCCCACGCATATTTGGCTCGTGAGCGCGCCGGGCAGCGCCGACTCAAAAGTAAAACCACGCCAGCTCACCACCGGCCGATTCGATGAAGAGAGCGCGATCTGGTCTAACGACGGTTCGCAGATTTATTTCACCTCGGACCGGAATGACGAACCGTATTACGAGCTGCCAAAAACTGATCTCTATTCGGTGGCAGCAGCCGGCGGCGAACCGGTAAAAATCACTACGATTGATTTACAGATTGGGGGTTTTGGAGCCGGCGGCGGTGCGCTGTCGCTCAGCCCCAACGGGAAACAGGTCGCGTTTATCGCCTCAACCACGCGCCCGATCAACTCATACACGCAATCGGACTTATGGGTCCTCGATCTTTTGCCAAACGCAAAGCCGCGCAATTTGACCGTGAACTTTGATTCCGATGTGCCGGGGTTCGTGATCGGGGACAGTTCGACGCCGCGGGCAGGTGGACAAAACAAGCCCATCTGGACCTCCGACGGAAAAGGCCTGATCCAGGTTTATGCAAAGGAAGGGAAAGCGAATCTCGCGTTGTTCGATGTGCCGGTAGCCCAGGACGCCGATCCGGGCAAAACGGAAGTGCACGATTTAACTTCTGGAGACCAAGCCGTGACGAGTTTTCGCGCGTCGCCTGACGTTTCCAAGTTGATCTATGTGGTTTCGACACCGACGAGCATCAACGATCTTTTTGTCCTGGATCGCGACACTCCTCGCGCGACGCCCACACAATTGACGCACATCAATGACGAGCTCTTCTCGAAGCTAAACCTGACGGAGCCGGAAGAGATCTGGTACGACAGCTTTGACGGCAAGCATATCGAAGCCTGGGTTCAGAAGCCGCCGAACTTCGATCCACACAAGAAATATCCGTTGATCCTGAACATTCATGGCGGACCGCACGTCGCCTACGGTCATATTTTCATGCACGAATTTCAGTGGATGGCGGCCAAAGGTTACGTGGTGCTTTATCCGAACCCGCGCGGGAGCACGAGCTACGGCCAGGAGTTTGGAAATATTATCCAGTATCACTACCCTGGGGATGATTACAAAGATCTGATGGCCGGCGTAGATGAAGTGGTCAACCGCGGTTACATCGACGACAAGAAGCT
>QHXH01000591.1 GCA_003222855.1 Acidobacteriota bacterium | reverse complement strand
AGCGGCGCACGCGTTCGTCTTCCGCTGTGAGATCGGCGGGTAACATTTTTAGCGCCACCTTGCGTCCCAGCCGGGTGTCCTGGGCCAGGTAGACTTCGCCCATCCCACCCGCTCCGAGTTGTTCCAGCACACGATAGTGACCGAGCATCTGGCCGACCAACTCTGTTTGCTTGTTTTCCAATGATTCAGCCATCACTTCAAAAGCCGGCTCTTCGATAAAACCACCCGCCTGTTCATGAGAGATGATGAAACTATTGACCTGCTGTCTTAGTAACTTGTCATCCTGACAAGCTTCATCAAGAAAGGCCGGCCGCTCCGCTGGTTCACGCTCGAGTGCGGCCTGCAAGAGATTCTTGATTTGCTGCCAGCGTTCAGGCTTCATGCGGCGATCACCTTTGCTCAGTCGCGGCGTGGCCAGGCTTTAGCCGCTCACGTTTGATCTTCGCGGGCGGCGCCGTTTTGGGCAATGACCGAGACGTTTGCCAGCGGAGATCGTCCGTCCTTAACCTCGATGCTCATCTTACGGCTTGAGTCCCATGCGTCGCACGAGGTCGGCGTAGCGCGGGTCACTGCGGAGGCCATCGAAGAAGAGACTCCAAGTAATCCTTGGTAACAAGCCGCTGCGTTGCTGGAAGTCCCTTTCCAGCCAGGCGAACGCTTGATCTCTATCACCGAGACCGGCATACACAGTGGCTAGGTTCAGTCCGATAGCTTCGCGCCTGCCATATCTCTCTTCGAGCTCTTTCAGTATCGCCAATGCCTCAGCACGTCTGCCAGTGATTACGTAGCAGTACCCTAGGTCGCCCAAATAGTCGCTTCCTCTCCCAGACAGTTCGACAGCTTTCTGAAACTCCGCAGTAGCATCGCCGTTACGCCGATTTTTAAGGTAAGCGAAACCCAGAACATAATGTACGTCTGGATAGTTCGGATTAAGTTCGATATTCTTCTTGCACTGTTCAATTGCCGAATTGAGATCATTCTTTAGGAGATATATATACGCGACGTTACCATTTATGACTGGCGAGACAGGATCAAGCTCTTGCGCCCGCTTGCTCTCTCTCAAAGCATCATCGAATTGCCGTTTTACAAGGAACGAATGATCAAGCCAGTGATGCGCCGTCGGGTAATTCGGATTGAGGCTGATGGCACGCTTGAACTCTTCCTCAGCTTCCGACCAGCGCCACAGCTTCTGATAAATATGCGCCGAGGACGTGTGCGCCTCGGAGAGCGAGTCGTCAAGTTGGAGGGCGCGGTCCACAGCGGCTTTGGCTTTCGGCAGGTTCTCACTTAGAGGGATGCCAGCATAATCCTCAAGCACCAGGTAGCAATCGGCAAGTCCGACGTAGCCGAGGGCGTAAGTGGGGTCGCGCTCTATTGCCTGCTGAAACTCCTCTATTGCTTTCTTAATCCCTTCGGCAGTTCTCTTGTTCCAGTAATAGCGACCTCTCAAGTAGAACTGGTAAGCCTCCGCGTTAGTCGTATCGCGCTTGACGAGTCGCCGCTCGTCTTCACCTGACAGCCTCAGCCTCAGCTTTTCCGTGACTTCTCGCGTAATGGCTTGCTTGACCGAAAGCACGTCCGAGACTTTGCGCTCGTATTCATTACCCCAAAGCTGTGCGCCGGTTGTGGTGTCAACCAGATCCACTTGAATGTTCATTGTGTCTCCCACCTGCCGCACTCTGCCCATGAGAACAGCACGCACATTCAAATCGCGCCCCACCGCCTGTGGGTCAACATCTCTTCCTTTGTAACGAAAAGCCGTCGAGCGTGCGATCACCCTCAACTGCTGCAACCCTGTCAAGCTATTAATCAGCGCCTCTGAGATTCCGTCAGACAGATACTCAGTGCTCGGATCATTACTCACGTTGGCGAAGGGCAGTACCGCGATCGAGTCTATTGTCTTGCCGCCGCGTGAGAAGTAGAAATAGTAAGCGACACCTGTAACCGAAAGCAGGATGATTACAGCCAGGGCAGCGACCACACCACGTTTGTGCTGTTTGATTTCACTGACGATGTACTCTGCGCCCGACGTTGGCTGCGCGCCACTGGCGGTGGTCCCCGGTGCCGCAGCCTCGCTTGTGTTCGCTCGTAACTCCGGTATGAGGCTGCGCTCGATCTTCGCGTCAACCTCAAGCCTCCGCTTTAAGTTCCGCAGATCAATCAGAAAATCTTTTGCTGTTTGATAGCGCTCGTCCGCACTCTTAGCCAGCGCCTTCTCGACGATCTCTTCCAACCTGCCGGGCACTCCTACCGCATAACTTGATAGCGGCAGCGGTTCATTCTCCTGGATGGCGATGATCTGCCGGTGAATATCTTTGCCTTCGAAGGGCACGCGCCCCGCCACCATCTCGTAGAGGACAACACCTAAACTCCAGATGTCGGGGCGGCGAGCGACGCGGGCCGACGCTTGCGACTGCCCCGGCGACAGGTAAGCGTCTGTCCCCAGGATTAGCCCCGGCTCCGTTTGCACCAGCACTTTCGTTCCAGCTTCCGTATCAACCGCTTCACCTTGCCCTCTTGCTGCCGCCTTCTCGGTCAGCTTTGCTAAGCCGAAGTCCAGCACTTTAACTATGTGGTCGCGTCGCCTAACCATTATATTTTCCGGCTTGATGTCACGGTGCACCACTCCCGCCTCATGCGCCGCATCAAGGGCCGCCGCAACCTGTATGGCGATATCGAGCGATTCATGCAAAGAGATGCGCTTGCTCCTCAGGTGCTCACGCAGCGTCACTCCGTCAATATATTCGGTGACAATAAAGCGTGTTCCCTCGGCTTGCCCGGCCTCGTGAATGGTCAGGATGTTTGGATGGTTGAGCGCCGATACGGTCTTGGCTTCCCGAATGGAGCGCTGCATCGCAACATCGCGGCCGAGCCTCGTATCACGAGCGCGATACACTTCGCCCATGCCTCCTTTGCCGATTGATTCGAGAATCTTGTAGTGACCGAGCGTGCGACCGACAACCTCTGCTTGATTGTTTTCCAATGATTCAGCCATCACTTCAAAAGCCGGCTCTTCGATAAAACCACCCGCTTGCTCGTGAGAGATGATTAAGCTCTCGACTTCCTTCCGCAGCGACTCGTCACCGGCACAAGCCGCAGCGAGAAAGGCGGGTCGCTCGCCCGGCTCGCGCTCAAGCGCCGATTGTAGAAGCGTCTTGATGCGCTGCCAATGCTCAGGCTTCATAGATGGAATTGTCCGACAAACTTCAGTTTGTCGCCTGACTCATTCACTGTGTCCTTACTACAGTCACAACAAACTTACGTTTACTCCAACGTTTTCAGCTGCTGTGGCCACGACAAACTGAAGTTTGTCGGACATCGCGTGCAATGCTCAGGCGTCATGGCGGTTACTTTTTGG
>QHXH01000590.1 GCA_003222855.1 Acidobacteriota bacterium | reverse complement strand
GGTATCAACTCCGAGAACGCGCCGCCGCTCCTTTCCTCGAAGGCATTCGCTCTTACTCGTTGTCAGGCGATAAGAAGAAACTTCTTTATCAAGCCGGAAACACCTGGGGAATCGTGCCCACCGATCGGCCCGTACCGGTTAAGGTCGGCGATGGACCGCTGAACGTGGCGCAACTCGAAATGAAAGTCGATCCGCGCGCCGAGTGGGCAGATATCTTTCGCGAGACGTGGCGGATTCAGCGCGAGTATTTCTACGATCCGAAGTTTCATGGCAACGATTGGCAAGCGATCTACGAAAAGTATCGTCCACTGCTTGCATCTGTCGCTCATCGATCTGACTTGGGATATCTCATGGCAATGGTTGGGGGAGAGTTGACCGTAGGCCACTCATATCTACTGGGGACGGGTGACCTGCCTGGCGAAGATCCGGTTTCGGTCGGATTATTGGGAGCAGACTTCGCGATCGAAAACGGCCGCTATCGAATCAAGCGAATTTATACGGGTGAGAATTGGAACCCGGATCTGCGGGCCCCACTCAGCGCGCCGGGAATTCAAGTAAGCGAAGGTGACTATCTGCTTGAGGTGAATGGTCGAGCGCTCGCGCCGCCGACGAATCTCTACAGCATGTTCGAGGGTACGGCGGGACGGCAAACTTTGATTCGGGTTGGCAAGAACCCATCTTTAGAAGGTTCGCGCGTTGTCACTATGATTCCTGTTCCTAACGAAGACGGGCTCCGCACGCGTGCCTGGATCGAAGACAATCGCCGCCTGGTCGACAAACTTTCGAACGGCAGGTTAGCCTACGTTTGGCTGCCAAACACGGCTGGGCCTGGTTACACCTACTTCACTCGGTACTATTACGCGCAACAGGACAAGGACGGCGCGATCATCGACGAGCGCTACAATCACGGCGGACAAGTCGCGGACTATATTGTGAACGAACTGGATCGAAAACTAATGGGTTACTTCGTGCAGCGCGACGGCCAGCCTGCCACATCGCCAATTGCCGGTATCTATGGACCGAAGGTGATGATCATTAACGAGTCCGCCGGCTCCGGCGGCGATGCCTTGCCTTACATGTTCCATCTGCGGAAGCTTGGGCCAATGGTCGGCACGCGCACATGGGGAGGACTAGTCGGCACGCTAGGCGTTCCACCGACAATCGACGGCGGCGGCATTACTGCTCCGATCCTGGCGTTTTACGATCTATCGGGCAAGTGGGCGGTCGAGAACGAAGGCGTGCTGCCGGACATTGAAGTCGAGTACACGCCCTCGGAAGTGATCAATGGACATGATCCCCAACTCGAGCGTGCGGTGCAGGAGGGAATGAAGCTGCTGGAGCAGAATCCAGTGAAGCGCGCGCCTCGACCGGCGCCGATTGATCGTGTATCGAAGCCGCGAACGAGATAAGCGTTCGTCATAAAATTGCCGGCATCCGGTTGCCTTCATCTGATTCGCACGTATGCTTTAGCCGGGTGACAAGCGAGCTGCGGCGGCGAAAGGAAACCGTTTAAACGCTTTTCCATCATAAACGATTCCCGGTTCTCGCCTGGCTAAAGCAGAGGCGAGAATGAGAGGACCGGCGCCCACACGAAAGCGCGGCTTTGCCAGGTTGGATTTCTGATCATCAAATTGACGCATGAATAGATTCAAACACGCTCTGAAACTAAATCAATGTCAATGTTTATTCGTCGGCTTTATTCTCGCTGCGATTGTTCTGTTGGCTTCCAGCAGCGCTCACGCTCAAACCGTCAACATCGATCACGTCGTCGCTGAACTCGAACCTGAAATTCAGCGAATGCTCCTCGCCGGAAATATACCTTCGTGCTCTATCGCTTTGATTGCCGGCGATAGAGTCATTTGGACGAATGCCTATGGCTACTCAAACCTCTGGGCGCGTACTCCGGCAACACCGAACACGATTTATCTGATCGGGTCGACCTTCAAGGCAATGTCCACGATCGCGCTGTTGCAGCAAATGGAGCAGGGCAAATTCAAGCTTGACGATCGTGTCAATGACTATCTGACCGACTTCAAGATTCAGGGCGAAGACCCTCAGCATCCTGTCACTTTCCGCCATCTCTTGACTCACACCTCGGGACTGCCCGCTGATTTCGGCGGGTTCCCCGTCTGGGGAGACACCGTGCCACCATCGCTCGAAGACTATCTGCGCAAATCGCTGAAGGTCAGTAACCCGCCACTAAAATCCGTCGTGTACTCGAACATGGCCTACACGCTGGTGGGGTATCTGGTGCAGAAATTTTCCGGCGTGCCTTACAAGCAATACATTCAGGAACACATCTTCACGCCCTTGGAAATGAACAGCACCGCGTTCGAGCCGCGGCCCGACATGGAAGAACGTCTGGCGATTCCTTACGTTTTCGATGAAAAGACCGGCAGCCAAACCGGAACGGTAAGGCTTAAAGCGTCAGTCTGGCCGGCGGGAATTGTTTATGGCACGGTACTCAATCAAGCGAACTGGTTGATCGCAAATCTCAACGGCGGAGTCTTCAAAGACAAGCGTTTAATTAGCCAGGCGACTTTAGACCAAATGTTCACGCGCCAATACGATCAATTCAAAGGGACAATTGAAAACCTTTGGGGCAACGAAACCGCCGGCTTCGGTTTGACATGGTGGACCGAAGTCCGCGACGGTGATCGCTACCTGGCGCACAGCGGCAGTGTTCCTGGTTACACCGCGTTCCTGCTGGGAAATCGTGATCGGAAGCTTGGCTTCGTGATCATGACCAACGGCAATCGCGCCCATCCTCACCTGTTCAAGCTGGCCGACAAGGCCATCGATTTGATGAAGAAGTACAGCAGCGCAGATAAAGCGATTTCAACCAGGCCATAAGTGATTTTGACTTCCGTTAGGAGCCAGATGTTTATCGAATTGACATTCAACGGAAATCCTCAGCTCCTTTTAGGAGCGGAACATTGCGCTCCCAAAGGAGCTGGCGATCATTTAACTCGTCGTATCTATAAACATCCGGCTCCTGGCGGAGCTTAAAAAGATGCGGATCAAACTACAGACACTCTTAACTCTAGCGCTGACCTTTTCGCTATCACTCAGCGCGATCGCGCAAGGTCAGTCTCGCTCTAAATCAAAACTTCAATCATTCGACGTCATCATCAGAGGCGGCACACTCTATGACGGCAGCGGCCGTCCTCCGATTAAAGCGGACGTGGGAATCAAAGGCGATCGCATCGCTGCTGTTGGCAATCTGAGTCGTGCCACCGCGCCCACGATTGTCGATGCCAGAGGACTCGCCGTGGCTCCCGGCTTCATCAACATGCTCTCTCACTCTGAGACCTCTCTGATTCGCGATCCGCGTTCACTGAGTGAGATAAAACAAGGCGTGACGACTCAGATCTTCGGCGAGCTTTCGATGGGCCCGCTAAATGATCAAATGAAGCAGCGGCTTCGCGAACAGCAGGAGAATTTTGCGTCGTTTATCGGCGCAGCCACGATTCGCGAAAACGTCATCGGCCTCGAAGACAAACCGCCCACGCCTGGGCAACTCGATCAGATGCGCGAGTTGGTACGGAACGAAATGGAGCAAGGCGCGCTCGGCATCACGACGGCGTTGATCTATCCACCGGCTTTCTTTGCCAAGACTGACGAACTGATCGAGCTCTGCAAGGTCGCAGCCAAGTATAAAGGCAAATACACCGTACATATGCGCAGCGAAGGCAATCAGTTGATCGAAGGGGTGCAGGAAACGATTCGCATCAGCCGCGAAGCTGGGCTGCCCGCCGAAATCTATCACCTGAAGGCGGCCGGCGTGTCCAACTGGCCCAAGATGGATCAGGTAATCAGGATGATCGAAGCCGCGCGCCGCCAGGGCCTGAAGATCACCGCCAACATGTACACCTATCCGGCTGGCGGCACGGGCCTCGATGCTGCGATGCCGCCGTGGGTTTTCGATGGCGGGCGCGAAGCTGCCTACAAGCGTCTTCAGGATCCTGACGTGCGCAAAAAGATCGCCGACGCGATTCGCACCCCGACTAATGAATGGGAGAATCTGTATCTGCTCTCCGGATCGCCAGATCGAATACTGCTCGCCAGCTTCAGAACTGAAAAGCTGAAACCGCTTACGGGCAAGACGCTCGCCGAAGTCGCGCGGATGCGTGGAAAAGATCCAGTCGAGACGATTATGGATCTGGTGCTCGAAGATCGTTCCCGCATCGGCACCATCTATTTCCTGATGAGCGAAGACAACATCAAGAAGCAAATTCGTCTGCCGTGGGTTTCGTTCGGCTCGGACGCGGCTTCAATAGCGCCCGAGGGAGTCTTTTTGAAATCGTCAGCGCATCCGCGAGCTTATGGAAATTTT
>QHXH01000408.1 GCA_003222855.1 Acidobacteriota bacterium | reverse complement strand
CGCTGAAGGCGCGAAATCATTCGTCCGCATTGGATTGTCGAGGTTTTATGCCGCTCCTTCAGAGCTTGATTAGTGGAGGTGATCAATTCCTGGGCCGTCGGCCGCGAGGCGTAAAGCTTCGACAACCGTTGACTTGCCAGCATTATTACGTCCAACAATGACTGTCGTTTCTCGCAGAGGTAGTTCATGATTCTCGAACCCTCTAAAGTTCCGAAGTATAAGCTTCGTAAGCATTCAGACTTTTCCGCGCGAGCTATTGCATTACTTGGTTCGAATGCTACGCTTGGACCCATAATCGCGCAACCGCCTCCACCCTCACAATTGAACGAGGAATTTGCTCGCGTCATTTTGACGACGTATGCATGCTATACTCAACTACCCCGTCCAGAGAGTCGAGCAACAATCATAAGTGGCTAACGTCCTAGAAATTATTCCCCTCGGCGGCATCGGCGAGTTTGGGATGAACTGCACGCTCATGCGTTATGGCGACGAGATGCTCGTCCTAGATTGTGGCATGGGTTTTCCCGAAGAGAGCGTCTATGGCGTCGATGTCTGCATCCCCGATTTCGAAATTCTCGAGCAATACCGCGAAGAGATTACGGCAATCATTCTCACCCACGGTCATGAAGATCATCTGGGCGCTCTGCCTTACCTGCTGAAGAAGATCAACGTTCCGGTTTATGCATCACACTTCACGCTGGGATTAGCCGAGAGCAAGTTGGATGAACACGGACTCTTAGGTGATGTGCTGTTGCATCGGGTTGAGCCACGCGACGTCGTCACTCTCGGATCGTTCACGATTGAATTCATTCGCGCTTCGCATTCGTTAATTGATTGTTTTCATCTCGCCATCAAGACGCCCGTCGGCACAATAATTCACACCGGCGATTATAAAGTTGATGAGACGCCGGTCATCGGGGAACCGATAGACCTGAGAACCCTTCGCCGCTACGGTCAAGACGGAGTTCTGGCGTTGCTGTCTGATTCGACCAACGCCACGGTTCCCGGCCGCACGCCATCAGAACGCGCCGTGATTCCGGCGTTTGAAGAAATCTTTGCCGAAGCAAAAGGACGCATTATCGTGGCGGCGTTTGCTTCTTCGATTCATCGCCTGCAAATCGTTTTGGATGTGGCCCAGCAATTCGATCGAAAGGTATGTGTGCTGGGTCGATCGATGCAGAAGAATGTTGAGATTGCCGATCGCCTTGGCTATCTCGATATTCATGATGGAATGCTCGTCAGCATCAACGACACGAAGCTGATGGCGGATCATGAGGTCGTCTTTCTCGTGACCGGCTCACAAGCCGAGCCGCGCGCGGCGCTTTATCAAATGGCTACCCAGATCTACAAGGGACTGACGATCGAAGAAGGCGATACAGTGGTGCTCTCTGCGCGCATCATTCCCGGCAACGAACGCGCGATCTCCAAACTCATTGGTTTCATATATAAGAAGGGCGCGAATATCATCGAAGAAAAACGCCGCTTGATTCATGTCAGCGGCCATGCTTCGCAGGAAGACATTCGCATCATGACGGAAGCAGTACGCCCGAAATTCGTCGTGCCGATTCACGGCGAGTACCGCATGCTGTTTCGTCACAAAGAGTTTGTGAAGAACCACCTCGACATTCCCGAAGAGCGAATCATCCTGATCGAAAACGGCGACGTGCTCGAGTTCGACGGCGAGCGCGCGGCGGTCGTGGATCGGCGGGAAGTGAAGCGTACGTTCATCGACGATACGGGCTTTGAGGAGATTGAATACGAAACCGTCCGCGAGCGAAAGAAGATGGCGTACGAAGGCATCGTAACGCTGGTGGTGACGGTTAATAGCGCAAGTGGCGAATTGGAAACTGCGCCGCGGATTATCGCTCATGGCGTGCGCGGAATCGATGGCACCAACGGATTTATCAAGTCCGCGCAGGCCGTGATCGCCGATTCGTTTTCCAAGGCGTCGCCGGTGCAACTCGCCGACGATACGTTGCTCAAAGAATACTTGCGCCTCGAGCTCAAACGATTTATTCAAACCCAGACCGGCTCACGCCCCGTTATCACTCCGGTCATCCAAAAAATCTAAGCGCCAGATTCTCGAACGCGCGAGCAATCTCTTTTCGTGCGCGGATAAAAACATCCATAGCTAAGATTCTGTCGCACACGCGCGAATCTTTGTTGTATTCTGAGATTGATGTTGGTCGTTGCCCCCTCCGCCTTCATCGCTTGAGTTAGCCTCATCAAATCAATCTCAAGGACTGAATCACTCAAAAACGATCGCCGCCCCCAAGGCGGTAAGCACCTCAAATGGATAGGCGTAATAAAGTTGTTCTGGTTACCGGCGCCTCATCCGGCATCGGCCGTGGATTAGCAGTCGAGCTGGCGCGACGTGGCGCATCGGTTGGATTGCTCGCGCGGCGCCGGAACTTGCTGGCAGAAACTGTTGATCATATTTGCGAAGCAGGCGGCCGCGCCCTGGCGTTGCCGGCTGACGTCACCGATGCCGATGCGATGCGCGCGGCCGCTTATAAATTGCGTCGAGAGTTTGGACCAATCGACTTGCTAATTGCTAACGCCGGAATCAGCGTCAACACGTTTGTCCCGGATTTATGCGAAAAGAAAATTGCTCAATTGATTAACGTAAATGTGATTGGCGTGGTGAACAGCGTTTCTGCCGTCCTGCGGCAGATGGTTGATCAAGGCAATGGCCACCTGGTTGTGAATTCGAGTCTGGCCGCTTATCGTGGATTGCCAAAGTCCGCCGCGTACTGCGCGAGCAAGGCCGCGATCTCGAGCTTCTTTGAGGCTTTACGGATCGACTTAAAAGGCTCGGGAGTGGATGTGACGATCATTTATCCCGGATTCGTCAAGACGCCTCTCATCACGAACATTATCCGCACGCCATATATTATGGAAGTCGATCAGGCAGTACAGAAGATAGTTAGGGCAATCGAGAAACGAAAAAAGGGATACTCGTTTCCATGGCAGTTGGCGACAATTGCGCGCGCCTGCAAATTACTTCCGATTCCAATGTACGATTGGATTGCGGCGCGGAATTCCTTTCGCGGATGAAGCATCTTATTAGATGTTCCTCTCCTTGTCTGGTTCCACGAGTAAAGCCTTAGTTTCGACCGGTTATTTTTTCTCTTTCCAACAGTAAAATTCCAAAGCCTTTTATTTATATCCTCAACGGTGTACTCTGCGCGGATAGTTGTAGCTGAGAGATATTGCCCCGTGCTCGAGCGGAAGTGAAGAAATATTGCTCGGGCAGTCACTGTGATGGATTGGTCCAACAAAGTAGTCCTTATAACTGGTGCATCGTCCGGAATTGGCCGGGGTCTGGCGCTAGAGTTGGCCCGGCGCGGTGCAAATCTTGGCCTATTAGCTCGAGGCGTCGAGAGCAGTCAACTCGCTGCTGTGGCCGGAAGTGCGGCCCTATTGTCGCGAACTGCTATGGAGCCGTCGCCTCGTCTGTTGGAAGTGGTGGACCAGATTCGGCGCGAAACTGATAGCGGCAGCAAAGCGGGTTCGCAGCGAACCATGGCTTTGGCCGCGGATGTGCGCGACGCCAAGAGTGTGCGCACCGCCGCCGATCGGCTGCGGGACGAGTTCGGCAGGATAGATGTCCTAATCGCCAACGCCGGCATTGGCGCCACGACAGACGCGACGGAGCTTGATCCGGAAGAGGTAGCAAGAGTTCTGAATGTAAATGTCATGGGGGCCGTGAACAGCGTTGCTGCCGTCTTGCCGGAGATGGTTGAGCGTGGTTCCGGGCAGCTCGTCGCCCTGTCGAGTTTGTCCGCTTTTTTTTGAGAGTGTGAGGATTGACCTCATTGGCAGTGGGATTGATGTCACCATCATTCATCCGGGATTTATAAAAACTCCCTTGACAGCTGGTCGAAAAGCGAAGATGCCATTTCTGATGGAACTCGATTACGCTGTGGGAAAAATGATCCGGACAATTGAAAAGCGGAAAAAGTCGTATGCATTCCCGTGGCAACTGGCAACGATTGTTCGCGCTGGCCTGATAATGCCGAATTTTATGTACGACTGGATTTCCCGGCGGAACTCATTCAGAGAATAAAGAAAAGCGTTCGATTTTAGATTTGCGATTTCAGATCGACGGTGTGATACTCGCCGTTCGCTTGAGCTCTTCAAATCAAAATCGCAAATCTAAAATCAAAAATCGCAAATGACCCTGCTACAGGCAATTCTACTCGGCATCGTCCAGGGCCTGACAGAATTCATTCCAATTAGTTCAACGGCACATCTGGTCCTCGCCAGTCGCGTAATGTCTTTGACGCTGACACCGGCCCAGTTGACGGCGTCGATCGCCGTGATCCAGTTAGGGACCTTAATCGCGGTTCTTTTCTATTTTGCCGGCGACATTTGGAGTATCTCGGTCGCGTTCGTGCGCGATCACCTGGCATTGATTTCGCGTGGCGGGAAGAGCGGCGCGCAGTTGTCGCATGAAGCGTTGCTCGGCTGGTTGGTCATTATCGGATCAATCCCGGTCGCCGTAGTTGGTTTGCTTTTCAAAAAGCAGATCGAAGGTACCTTCACAAAAAATCTTTGGGTGATTGCCACGATGATGGTAATCATTGCGGTGTTGCTGGCAATTGCGGAACTCGTCGCACGCAAGCAGCGAACGATGGAGGATCTCGGCTTGAAAGACGCCTTGGCCATGGGATTTGCGCAGTGCCTGGCGTTGATTCCGGGATCCAGCCGTTCCGGCTCGACGATCATGGGTGGTTTGTTCGTAGGTGAAGCGCGCGAAACTGCCGCGCGATTTTCTTTTTTGCTCTCGATTCCAGCCATAGCCGCGAGCGGACTGCTCGAATTGAAAGAGGCGGTGCATAAATTGCCGCCGGGCAGTTTGACGACCCTCGCGGTCGGCACGCTGGTTTCGGGGATTGTTGGTTACGCTTCGATCTGGTTTCTGCTGCGTTTTCTTGTTATTTAGCGGGCGCATCAGCGGACTGTGACGGTTTTGTTTCTGAGATCCGCCTTCAGGCGGCCATTCGACAAACCGACAACGCCGCGTAAACGCGGAACTCCAAACAAAAGCGCCGTCGCCGCTTTGCTCTGCAGGCGCACTCCAAGATTAGCTCTTAACCTTCACAACAAGTAAACTCCCAATCATGACTGCCGCGCCTTCCCCCAAAAAGAAAAGCAGGAAATGGATTGTGCGTGAGCCTGACCATTCGCGGGCGGCGCAGCTCGCTGCAACTGTGGGCGTCTCACCGATTGTCGCTGATTTGCTGATTGCTCGCGGTCATGAAGATGCCGAGTCAGCGCGATCGTTCCTCAACCCCTCGCTCGATCAGCTGCACGATCCATTTCTGATGCGCGGTATGTCTGACGCCGTCGCGCGTTTGGTGCAGGCGATCGATCGCCGGGAACCAATTCTGATTTATGGAGATTACGACGTCGACGGAACGACCGGCACCGCCGTTTTGTTGCGGGCACTGAGAATGTTGGGCGCCACGGCGGGTTATCACGTCCCGCATCGCTTCACCGAAGGTTACGGCATTCGGCAGGAAGCGCTCGAAAAAGCTGCCGCTGAAGGATACAAACTGGTCGTCAGTGTTGACTGCGGCATCACCGCGCACGAACCGCTTAATTGGGCGCGCACAAATGGCCTCGACATCATCGTCACTGACCATCATCTGCCGGATAAGGAGGAAGGCGCGCCGCCTGCGCTGGCAGTGCTGAATCCGAATCAGCGCGGCTGTGAGTATCCAGACAAGAATCTGGCCGGCGTCGGCGTCGCCTTCAAATTGATCCATGCCTTGTTTCGCCGGCGGGACCGCGAAGCGCAAGTGCCGGGTTTTTTGAAGATGGTTGCGATTGGCACCGTTGCGGACGTCGCGAAGCTTGTCGGCGAGAATCGCGCCATCGTCGCGCTCGGACTTTCTGATCTGCCGCGCGCACGGAATCACGGGTTGCGTGCGCTAATCGATATCGCAGGTTGCGGTGACGACGGCGAGATGACTGCTTACGATCTCGGCTTTCGCATTGGTCCCAGGATTAATGCCGCCGGCCGCATGGACGCAGCCCGTGCGGTGGTCGAGCTGTTCGACGTGAAAGAAAAGGAAGAAGCGCGCCGGCTGGCCGAACATTTAGATACGCGCAATCGCGAGCGGATGGAAGCGCAACGCGAGATCTTTAATCGAGCCGTTGAAGAATTTGAGAGCGGAGCCGATCGTGAATCACAGACGCACGCCGCGGTGATTGCCGGCGACGGTTGGCATCGCGGTGTTATCGGCCTGGCTGCATCAAAGATTGCTGAGCGCCTGAACCGGCCGTGCGTGGTCATCTCTCTCGATGGCGAGATTGGACATGGTTCCGCGCGGAGCATCGAGGCTTATCATCTCTTCGATGGATTGACTGCCTGCCGCGACTTGCTGGAGAAATTCGGAGGCCACTCGCATGCGGCCGGCCTCTCTATCCGCCGCGATCGCATCGCAGAATTTCGCCGCCGCTTGAATGAACACGCGGCCTCATGTTTGACTGAAGATGATTTGATTCCGGCGCTTTACATCGACGCCGAGCTTACGCCCAGGGATCTCGGATTTCAGCTTTCGCAGGACCTGGGTGCGCTCGAGCCGTTTGGCGCGGGAAACCCGCGCCCGGTCTTTATTACGCGTGGCTGGCGGGTTATGAACGAACCGCAGATCCTGAAGGAGCAGCATCTCAAGATGCGCGTTGCCGGGGACGACAATCGACCCTTCGAAGCAATTTGGTGGCGCGGAGTCGAAGAGGTCGAAGCAACACCACGGATGAATCAGCGCATCGATTTGGCGTATGACTTTGAAGCGAACCGTTACCAGGGCGACATTCGGTTGCAGTTGAATGTTAAGGACATGAAAGTAGTTGGGGCTTAGATTTTAGAGCTTAGAGCTTGGATCGATTGTAAGTTGAATTGACATGCTAAACACCAGGCACTAAGCGCTAAAATCTAAGCTCTGTTGATTCTATGCAGGCAGTAACCGGGAAAAAGCGAATCACCGCCGTTGACTTGCGCGCGCGCGTGCCGGCGATCGCGCGCGGCCTGGCCCTGTTTCTGCTGATTGGCGGCGGGATTTTTGTTGGCGTGTCTTATTACAAGATGCGCAACAACACGCCGTTTCGTCTCAAGTCAGAAACGCCTGAGCTTTCCAAAGAAATCGTCGCGGTCACCACCGGCTATGAGCAGCGCATAACGAAGAATGACAGGTTGTATTTGTGGCTGCGCGCAGCGCGCGATGTGACCTACTCCGACGGCCATCATGAGCTCGAGCAAATCAACGCGCAGGTTTTTCCCGCGACGGGTGACAAACCCGATCAGTACGTCGCCGATCGCGCTCTTTACGATCAGAAAACCGGCATTCTGCAGTGCAATGGGAACGTGCAAATCGAAACGCACGATGCTTTGAAGGTCAAGACTGAGTCGCTTCAGTACAATCAGGACACGAAAGTCGGCGAAACGTCAGCGCCCGTAACTTTCGAACGCGACCACGTTTCCGGCCAGGCGACGGGGGCCCTGGTTGATAATGAAAAGAAGCGTCTGGAATTGAAGAGTGCTGTCGCCGTCACGATAGCGCCGGAAGAATTCACCGAGAAGAAAAAAGATGCGAAGCCGTTGAAAGGTGCGCGCGCCAAGCCGGTGAACATTCATTCAGCCCAGGCCGTGTTTGAGCAATCGACGATGCGGCTGACATTTTCGGGCGGCGCGACTGCTGAGCAGGAACAGGACATCATGAGCGGCGACACGCTCACCGCAATTCTTAATGATAAGAATAAGCTCGAGAAGATCGAGATGCGCGGCAACTCTCGATGGATGTGGGTCACGCCGCGGAAGCTCACGCCGTCGACATGGATTTCTTTCTCGACAGCGATCAGCGTCTACAGAAGGCTTACGGATCGCGTGACATTCGGGCCCAAACTTTGAATGCTGATTCGGATGTACAGCTCACCGGGGCTAACGTCCTGACGATCGATTTTCAGGCGCAAGGCGATCAGAGTCTGTTGAAAGAGATGCGCACCGATGGCCGCTCCGTCGCAAACCTGTCGGCGCCGAAATCGCGAGCGAACGATCCACGCGCCGCGAGCAAGCGTCTGACTGCGGACGCGATCAAGATGGATTGGCGTGTCAACGGCAAAGATCTGGAAAGGGCTGAAGCAGTTGGGAATGCGGAGCTCTATGTTGAGCCGGTGCAGAAAACTGCGAAGAACGATCGTAAGACGCTGACCGGCCCGCGCTTTGACTGCGACTTTTTTGAAAGTGGAAACATTGCGCGTAACTGCACAGCCACCGGCGGCGCGAAGGCAGTCTTCGATCCTTTTCAACCGACCGACAAACGGGGGATCCAAACGATAACAGCGCAAAAGCTGGCCGCCGTCTTTGTGCGTGAAACGCAGGATGTCGATCGAGTTGATGCGACGGGCGAGGCAAAGTTCAACGAACTCGACCGCAACGGTACTGCGAACGCGATCTCGTACACGGCTGGCGATGAAACGGTTCGCCTGCGGGGTGGCGATCCAACTGTTTGGGATTCGCGCGCGCGCACCAAAGCTGTCGAGATCGATTCAAACAACGCGACGCACGTGTCGGTCTGTCGTGGAAAGGTGCAGACGACCTATTACAGTCAGGAACAAACGAACGGCGCGGCTCCGTTTCGGAAAGTGAAGAGTCCGGTCTATATCTCCGGCGATCGCGCTGAGATTGATCATGATTCCGGCCGCGCAGTCTATTCCGGCTCAGCGCGGATGTGGCAGGACGACAATTATGTGCGCGGCGATTCTTTGACCCTGTATCGCGAAGAGAAGCGGATGGAAACCTGGGGCCATGTGCAGAGCGCGCTTTATCAAGCGAAGCAAAAAACGGGGAACTCGACCACGGTCGTACCCGTGTTTGCGACTGCTGAATTCATGCGTTATTCGGATCCTGAGCGCCTGCTGCACTACGAGAACAACGTTGATATCAAGCAGGGAACCGATCGCATGACTTCCGGCGTCGCTGACGTTTATTTACAGAAGGACGTGAATGAAGTTGAGCGAACAATTTCGCAACGCACTGTGACGATTGTTCAGCCGGGTCGACGTGGAACGGGCGATTGGTGCCGATACACGACCGCTGACGAGGTTGCGGTGCTGACCGGCAATCCGGCCCACGTCGAAGATGCTGAACAGGGAACGACCGACGGCAATCGTCTGACGATGTATCGCCGTGAGAATCGCGTCGTCGTCGATGACACGCGCGGATCACAATCACCGGGCCGCGTGCATTCGACGCATAAGATTACCAAGCCATAGTTCAGGCGTTCAGAGTTCAACCTTTAGGTTGCTCTTTTTCAGATCGCAAGCTAAAGCTTGAACTCTAAACTGTGAAGCCAATCACCCAACCTGATTCGCTGGGCCATTGGGGCCGTTATGGCGGCCGCTTCGTGCCCGAGACTTTGATGGCGCCGCTGGAAGAGCTGACGGCGGCCTACGAAGCCGCGCGGGCGGATCAAAGCTTTCGAAACGAACTCGATCAGTTGCTGCGAGATTATGCGGGGCGGCCGACTCCGCTCTTCCTCGCAAAGCGTCTGACTGAGCATTGCGGCGGCGGACGTATCTATCTCAAGCGCGAAGATCTTCTGCACACCGGCGCGCACAAAATCAATAACGCTCTGGGTCAGATCCTGTTGGCCCAACGCATGAAAAAGCGCCGCATCATCGCTGAGACCGGGGCAGGTCAGCACGGCGTGGCGACGGCGACGGTGTGCGCGTTGTTTGGTTTGCAGTGCGTCGTTTACATGGGAGCGGAAGACATGCGGCGCCAGGCGTTGAATGTCTTTCGCATGCAGTTGCTCGGCGCGGAAGTGCGCGAAGTTGATTCGGGATCGCGAACCTTGAAGGATGCGATCAACGAAGCGCTGCGTGATTGGGTGACGAATGTTGCCGAGACTTATTATCTGCTGGGGAGCGCGTTGGGCCCGCATCCGTACCCTTTGATGGTGCGCGATTTTCAAAGCGTGATCGGCACCGAAGCCCGCGCACAGATCACCGAGAAAGAGAAGCGCCTGCCCGATTGTTTGATCGCCTGCGTCGGCGGCGGATCGAATTCGATCGGGTGGTTTGGGCCAACATGCCGCAAGGTTCAACGCGAACGGCGGCGGTCACCCCGGGGTTTTGCAAGGCACGATGAGTTATGTCCTGCAGGATGAGCGCGGACAGATCGCGACGACGCATTCGATCTCGGCGGGCCTTGATTATCCTTCTATTGGACCAGAGCACGCGTTCCTGCACGATGAAGGTCGAGTGCTCTATACGTCTGTTTCTGATGATGAAGCGCTTGACGCTTTTCAGACGCTCTCGAAGTTGGAAGGAATCATTCCCGCCCTGGAGTCCGCTCACGCTGTGGCGCATGCCTTGAAAGTTGCGCGCGCGATGAAGAGCGATGAAATCGCAATCGTGAACTTGTCGGGGCGTGGCGATAAGGATGTCGATAGCGT
>QHXH01000407.1 GCA_003222855.1 Acidobacteriota bacterium | reverse complement strand
ATTACATGCTGCACAAGATGGCTTCGCTCATTGACGGACTCGTGGTTTATCCCGAGCGGATGCTTGAAAATCTGAATGCCACGCATGGGTCAATTTTCAGCGGCCAGTTGCTGTTAGTTTTGACGCGGGCAGGCGCGTCGCGCGAAGACGCCTATGAATGGGTGCAGCGCAACGCGATGAAAGCGTGGGACGAAGGAGAGGATCTCAAAACGCTCGTCTCGTCCGACAAGGAAATCACAGCTCTCTTGTCAGCAGCAGAGATCGATCGAGTTTTCTCGCTCGATACTTATCTAAGAAACGTCAATCAAATTTTTGCGCGAGTGTTTGAATAGCGTGTCAGAACCGCGAGCGGTAGCGACCGGATCGAAAAGAAGAACCGTGTGAGGACCCAACACTTGGCAGGTGACCTTATGATCCGCTCGCTGCCGCTCGCGGTTCTGTAACCTATTTGTTGGCGAATTTTTCCGCCATGTTGCCGATGATCGGAAGCTTGAAGTAATTTCCCCCGTAGGCTTTGACCGCTGCCAGGATAATTGCAATGAAGGCACCCAGGAAGACAGCCAGCCAGACAAGCGTCCAGAGCAATCCAATAACACTACCGATGGCGCTCCCCGCGCTTCCGGCCGCACTCGCAGCTATACCGATGACTCCCAGAATGATACTGAGCACAACCAACGCGATCCACACCACAATCAACGCGGCGTAAAGCAGGATTGCTTGCCACGCATGAAATTTCACAAAGCGATTCTCTTTTTCGATGATCAGAGAGATGAGCGCAATAATGCCGATGGGGTAACCCAGCGCGGCGGCCAGATTTCCGTCAAGGCCTAGAGCAGACTTGCCTGTATCCATTTACAGTTTCCTCCTGTCGGGTCTGAAAGATTATTTGTTAACAGTTTTCCAGGCGAACTCGCCGATGATCGGCAGCTTATACCATTGACCGCCGTATGCCTTTATGCCACCCATGATCCAAAGCGCAAGAAAGATCAGCAGTAGAATGAACCGCAACCCGAGGATCAAAATCCAGGCCAACCAGGACATGTCAAATGCGTTAAGTGCCAGCGAGAGAATCAGTCCCAGAATTCCGATAACGATGCCCACGGCAATCTGCAAAGCCGCCAGGAACAGCGATTGCACCGCGTGGAACTTAACGAATCGATTCTCTTTTTCGGTGACCAGCAAGATGATCGACAGAACCAGTCCGAGACAGCAGACAAAGTTCAGGATGTAACAAAGCATGGCCCCGACATTCGAATCGAGGTTCATGAAACTGGTCTTGCCGCCTGGCGCGCCCGATGGCGGGCCACTCTCTGGATATGGAGAAGACATTTGCCGTCCTCTTTCTTAACAAAATTGAAAAGCGGTCGTTACAATGGCGGAGATAGTATGATATCGGCTACTGCTTGCGCAATGTTTTAGCGTAATATCTTCCGTTCAAACGGCGGTTGCCAGGCAGCCAGGCGATATATTCCATGAAAGCGAAAGTTTATGTAACCTTAAAGCCGAGCGTCCTTGATCCACAGGGTAAGGCGATCAAGCATTCAGTTCAACTGCTCGGGTTTGACAGCGTCAGCGACATTCGGCAGGGCAAGTATTTTGAAATTGCGATGAACGGCTCGGTAACGGAAGAGACAGCTCGCGACGAAGCTATGCGGCTGGCGCATGAAGTTCTGTCGAACCCGATCATCGAAGACTTTCGCGTAGAGATTGAGAAGTAGCGCAAGCTGTCAGCTTGCGGAACAAAACCGACGCAAGTTAACAACTTGCGCTACAGACTATGAAATTCGGCGTCATCGTTTTCCCCGGCTCAAATTGCGATCACGATGCTTATCATGTGATCTCGAAACATGTGGGCCAGCCGGTCGATTTCATCTGGCACCGCGACACCGATCTCTCAAGTTATGACGCGGTGATTATCCCCGGCGGTTTTTCATACGGTGATTACTTGCGCGCGGGCGCGCTCGCGCGGTTTTCGCCGGTGATGAATTCAGTGAAGCAGTTCGCCGCCAAAGGCAATCTGGTGTTGGGTATTTGCAACGGTTTTCAGATTTTGTGCGAAGCCGGTTTATTGCCCGGGGCCCTGATTCGTAATCGCGATTTGCACTTCGTCTGTGATTACGTGAACGTGCGCGTCGAAAACACTGACACACCATTCACGCATGAGTTGAAAGCCGGCAGCGTCTTGCAGATGCCAATCGCGCACGCCGAAGGCAACTTTGTTTGTGACGATGAGACCTTTGACGGGCTGCAACGTGAAGGACGGATCATCTTTCGTTACTGCGACCGGAATGGCGAATTAACTGACGCGGCGAACCCGAATGGTTCCCGCGACAACATCGCGGGTATTTGTAATCGTGAGCGAAATGTTCTGGGATTGATGCCCCATCCCGAACGGGCCTGCGAAGACTTGCTCGGCTCGAGCGATGGACGCGAAGTGTTTCGCTCGCTCGCGGGTACGCTCGCGGCCGCTGCTTAACGCCGTAACGCAAGCTGTTAGCTTGCGGTGCTGCAAACTAACAGTTTGCGCTACACGAAAGGACGCTCGAAATGAAACTTCATTCAGGTTGGTTGGCAGCGGCGCTGCTGCTGTTCGCGGTGCTGGCTTGCAACCTAAGCAAGAACAACAACAACTCCAATAATTCCAACAACAAAAACTCGAATAGCAACAAACCGATAGCGCAGCCGACTCGCGCCCCAAACGCCGACGTCTTTGTAGAAAAAATCTCCCTGGCAAAGGACGAAAACGGCGAAGCCGGCGAATCAACGACCACTTTCGAACCATCTGACAGCAAAATCCATTGCGTCATCACTCTTAACAAGGCAAAGGCCGGTACTAAGATAAGGACTGTCTGGATAGCAGTTGATGTCGCCGGTACAAAGAATGATGAGATTAAGACGCTCGACTACACAACCAATTCCTTTGAAAAGGAGATCGCGGGCTTTATAACCTGGAAAGGTGATTGGCCCAAAGGTCAATATAGGCTGGAGGTTTATATCAACGGCAATTTGGACAAAACGATCGATTACACGATCGGATGATCAGCAGCCTCGGAACAAGTCATGAAACGATTTTTACCTTTTGCGATCATCGTCGTTGGGCT
>QHXH01000406.1 GCA_003222855.1 Acidobacteriota bacterium | reverse complement strand
GACGAACCAGACTAGCGTTACAATCTACGCCCAGCTCAAGTACTAGATTCTTTCCGTTAGTCCTCGCACGACATTATGGATAAGCCGATAGCATTTCTGAGCCATGCCTCATCCGTCGAAAGTCTTTTGAAGCGATTGAAAGAATCGCTTGCCAAAAAGCTGGTTTCGCCGTCACTATTAACCATACTATTCGACACCGGGGTGTTATTCCACGATGAAGAGCAACGGTCAATGTATTAGTAAGGTCGTGGTCTGCGGCCTTTATCTAAGCTGATGAAGCATGACCCTTCTCGAAGCCCTCCAATTAATCGGTTACAGCCTGGGCGCGATGTTGCCGCTGTGGATGGGATATCTCCTGTTCAAGCAGCGACTCGGGGTCGTTGCGATTCAGCGTCTGCTGCTGGGCCTCGGCGTCTGCATGATTGGCTGGCACGCCGGCAATCTGGTCGTCACACTTCGCAGCTTGTTTGCTTTGGACGCCGCGCATTGGGGCACGGTGCTGCGGGTCGCCAACACCGTCGCGGTCATTAGCATCACGGTTTGTTACTCGCTGCTGCTGCACGTCCACATTCATCTCTGGGCCGGCTCGCAATCACGCGAACTGACCCGGATCGAACGCATCCGGATTTATCTCTCGTACATTCCTTGCGCATTTCTGTTGCTGGTGCTGCCGCGACTGTGGACTGGTCCGTACCAGCCGATGATTTCGAAACTCTCGCTCTTCGTGCTTCCGTTCGCGCTGTGGGTTGTTTACGCCCTGGCAGTCGTCGCGATTACCGAGTTACTGGTGGCCCGGCGCGCAACATCGCAAAGCGAGCGACGGATTCTGCGCACGCTGGCGGCTTCATTCATCGTCATCGCCTGTTTGATTCTGGCGTCGCTCGGGCTTGGCTTGGGAAAGGGAACCATCGCGGGCCAGTACCTGCAAACGATTGCCAATCTCGGATCGCTTCTGCCGTCGGCGCTGCTGGCTTACTACATTTATCGCTATCGATATCTCGAGCTGATTATCAAAGAGAGTTTGATCGTAGCGACTTTCGCGGCCGTGGTCCTCGCGGTCTATCTCTACGGAATTCGGCGCCTTGCTGATTGGACCAGCGCCCGTTATGGTTTGCGCGCCGGAGTCGTCGAAGCGATTTTGATTCTCGCATTAACTTTGTTGGCTGCGCCGCTGCGCCGCTGGCTTGAGCGAAGTTTTCGCTCGCTCTTCGAACGTGAGACCGCGCTCTATCGCGATGTGGTTTCACGAATCAGCGCTTCCGCTGGTCAGTATCGTTCGCTGGCTGAACTTCTTGGTGCGATCGAATCGCAGACCGCCAACGCGTTGTCATTGCGTCGGGTCGATATCGCATTGCTGCCGGATACTGAAAACGATCAAGGCAAAGAACCGTCTCCCGTCGAGAGACTCTTGCGCGCTTCGATGATGGACGGCGTGAAGATATTTGAAAACGATGAGCGATTGAGCGCGCTTGGGTATAGCGTTGTGTACGCGCTGTCGCGCGAAGACCATAACCTGGGTCTACTCCTGGTTGAAGCATCGCCGCACGCCCTGACGCCGGACGTGCGCGCCGTTCTGGACGTGCTTGCCGGACAAATCGCGGTGGCCATCGAAGACTACCGGCTGATGCAGGAAAATGTGCGGCTGGAAAGAAAGGTGGCGGAAGGCGAGCGACTGGCGGCGCTTGGTCAAATGGCGGCCACCGTGGCGCACGAAGTGAAGAACCCGCTCTCAGCTATTAAGTCGATCGCGCAGGTGATGAGCGAGGACGAAGACCTTAAGCGGCAGCACGCGCGAGACCTGAGCCTGATCGTCGGCGAGACTGATCGCCTCAGCAAGAGCGTGACGCAACTGTTAAGTTTCGCCAGCAAACAACCGCCCTCCGCGCCACCCTCTGAAGCAGCCGAACTGGTTCGCAGCGTTGCCGCTTTGTTTCGTGCCGATGCCGAAGAGCGGCAGATTGTTTTGCAGTATCGTATCGGCGGCAACATGGCGCTGAACGGTGTGCAAACCGCGGCCATTCGCGATTCGCTTTCGAATTTGGTTCTCAACGCGCTGCAGGCAACGCCGTCAGGCGGTGGCATTGTGATCGAATCGTCGGTTACTGATCAGCTCATTATTTTTTCAGTTTCAGACACCGGCGCCGGCGTATTGGCAGAGATGCGCGCCAGGATTTGGGAGCCTTTTTTCACGACCCGACAGCGCGGCACGGGATTAGGCTTGGCGATCGTGCGCAAACGAATGGAGGAAGCCGGCGGATCGGCGCGGCTTGCGCCGGCGACGAACGGCGGTGGAGCGAGATTCGAATTGAGATTACCGGTAGCGCAAGTTGCTAACTTGCGTGAGCGACCGACCGCAAGTTAGTAACTTGCGCTACAACGTTTGGAACTTTCATGCGGGTGCCGCGTGTCAGCATCCGGAGCGCCCAACCTGCCCGCGAGCAATCGCTACATTCTGCAGACTTCAAAGGAGTATCGAGTGATGATCTCAATTAGGACTTACCGTG
>QHXH01000405.1 GCA_003222855.1 Acidobacteriota bacterium | reverse complement strand
TCGCGTTTCTCACGCCCTTCTGCCGGAATCACAAAGATATCAGAAGCTACGATCAGGAGCCGTGGCGGTTCGGCATGTACTACGAAGACATCATTCGAAAATTTCTGAAGTTGCGTTACGAACTGATGCCGTTCCTCTACACCACACTCGAAGAAGCCCATCGCACCGGGGTGCCGGTTTTTCGCCCGTTAATGTTGAACTATCAGAACGACCAGAGCACGTTGAATCTCGATAACGAGTTCATGATCGGAGATGACTTGCTGGTGGCGCCGATCTTGAAACCTGATATTACTCAACGCCTAGTCTATCTTCCCGCCGGCATCTGGTACGATTTCTGGACCAATAAAAAATACCCCGGCGGCAGAATGATCACGGCCGATGCTCCACTCGACACGGTACCCATGTTTGTGCGCGGCGGCGCGATCATTCCGACGTGGCCGGCCATGAATTATGTTGGCGAAAGAACGGCTGACCCGATTACGTTCGCGATTTATCCGGACGCGGCAGGGCACGCATCGACAACGCTGTATGAAGACGACGGTGTAAGTCCGGCTTATAAAACTCCTGTCTTGCGTCGCACCACAGTAACAGTCTCGCGGTTGGGCCGAGGTTTTCGCGCAGACATCAGTGCGCCGGTAGGAAGTTATGATCCCGGCGCCCGAAAGTTTCGGTTTGTCGTCAAACGCTCTCTGAAAATGGCGCCGGTTACGGTAGCTGACAGCGGCAAAGCCCGGCAACTTCTTCTTCGATGAGTCTATAAAAGATGAAAGCGCTTATCCTTCTGATATCTCTTCTCGCGGTTGTTCCGTGCGCGCGAGCGCAGCAAATTGGCTTGATCGCAAACACGGATGGCCGAAAGACCATCAGCCTTGATGGGCAATGGCAAACCATTATCGATCCCTACGAAACCGGCTATTATGATTATCGTTATCAGCCTAGCGCCGATGGCTATTTCAAAGACGCCAAGCCCAAGACCAAAAGCGATTTGATCGAATATGATTTCGACACTTCCGAATCGTTAAAGGTGCCCGGAGATTGGAATACTCAACAAGAGCGCTTGCTGTTCTACGAAGGGACCATCTGGTACAAGAAAGCTTTCGATTATCAACGAAAACCAAACACTCGCCTCTTTGTTTATTTCGGCGCCGCCAATTACCTCGCGGATGTTTATCTCAATGGCGAAAAGCTCGGGCGGCACGAGGGCGGATTCACGCCGTTTAATTTCGAAATCACCAATCTGGTTCGCGACGCCGGCAATTTTCTGATAGTCAAAGTTGACAATAAGCGCCGGCGCGACGCGGTCCCAACATTGATTACGGATTGGTGGAACTATGGCGGACTCACTCGCCAGGTGAAGTTGGTCGAGACTCCCTCTACGTTCGTCCAGGATTATTTTGTCCAACTGCAGAAAGGTTCGCGGGAACGGATCAGCGGCTGGGTGAAATTGAATGGAAATAAGCTCAATCAAAGAGTAACGGTACGAATTCCCGAGGCCCGGATTAGCAAGTCCTTTACTACGGACGCAAATGGATTGGCGCAGATTACTTTCGATGCCGCTCTGACTTTGTGGTCGCCCGACAATCCCAAACTCTACGATGTGTTGATCGAAGGGGAGACGGATCAGGTGCAGGATCAGATTGGATTCCGCACGATTGAAACCCGGGGGACGGAGATCCTGCTCAATGGCCGGCCGATTTTCCTTCGTGGCGTTTGCATACATGAAGAAGCACCCTTCCGCGGAGGCCGCGCCTACAGCCGTGAGGATGCCCTGACTCTGCTCACCTGGGCCAAAGAGTTGGGAGTTAATTTTGTCCGCCTGGCCCACTATCCCCACAATGAATTCATGTTAAGGGAGGCCGATCGACTGGGTATCATGGTCTGGTCTGAGATACCGGTTTACTGGACCATACTCTGGGAAAACCCCGCGCCGCTCGAGAACGCGCAGAATCAATTGCGCGAGATGATTACCCGCGACAAGAACCGGGCCGCGGTGATTGTCTGGTCGATGGCCAATGAGACACCGCTTAGCAACGCGCGCCTGTCATTCCTCAAGAAACTGATTGAGCACGCCAGAAGTTTGGACCACAGTCGATTGATCTCAGCCGCCATGGAACGTCACTACCTCAATGACACGACGACACAGATGATAGACGATCCGCTGGG
>QHXH01000404.1:3483-6909 GCA_003222855.1 Acidobacteriota bacterium | reverse complement strand
GTCTCGGAAAGGAGCAATCATGGTGCGCAATCGAAGAAATATTCTGATCCTGGTTTTGAGCCTGATCGCTTTTTACTCGATCAATGAGCTGGGCCGACACGCCTTCCAAACGATTCAAGCCCAGTCGCGGCTACCGACTCCACCTCCGCAGCGACAGAGATGGGAATACTGTACGGTGAACATGATTACGCCGGGCACCGGTGGCTGGAAAGCCCAGGTCTCTCATGGCGGAAGTATCGAGAACGTCGATAGCGACATCACCGGGATTTCAACCGTGAATAGGTTGGGCCTGGACGGGTGGGAACTGGTGAGCGTGGTTCATGAAACCGGGAACTCAGCCGAGTATTTCCTAAAGCGCCCCATGTTTAGGTAGGATTCGTCCGCAGCGATCAGAATTTTCGGAGTTGTAGGAGGAGTCATGCTTCGATTCCTTGTGCTTTCGAGCGCGATCTTACTTGCAGCAAATGCGTCTGGCCAAACCAATAATTCTCGGGCCGACGGGTTTCGCGGGCTAATCTTGAACCAAACCACTTCGGAAGAAGCGGTGCGAATCCTGGGACAGCCCGTCACGGACAAGACTGATCGGCTTGACGTTGCGAAATTAAGCAAGTGGCTGGATCCAAAGCACAAAGAGAAAATATTTCGACAGCTGTCGTTCAAGAACGTCGGCGATTTTTCCCAGATTCATTTATCATTTCTCGAAAACAAGTTGATGATGATTGAACTGGAATTCAAAAAGATACTCTTTCCGGCCAGGCTTAATGATCTCTTCGGTTTGGAGTTCGCCGTCATCGGGGCGCAGGGCAGTCCGTCAGACTTACCCAATGAACCCGGTAAATACCCCGTTCGGTTTATTCCGGTCTTTTATCCTTTTAACTACAATCTGATCGGCATTTCTGACAAGACATTCATTTGGGTGGACTGTAGCACGGGCGACGCTCGCACACCGGGCAAAATCGATAGAAGTCGCCAGGTCAGTCGCGTTCTCGAAAAGAAGTAGTTCGTTGAGCGCAAAAAAGATTTTGAGCGATCAGGAGTCATTTCACGACTCCAACTTCGTTTCTTTCAGCATTGGAGGAACATAGATGTTCAAGCGCAGCTTCTTCTGGTTCACGATTCTGGTGGCGTTTGCTGTTTCGCAAAGTCACGCTCAATCGACTGCCGGCGTCGATCCTTCGTTCTTCAACGGATTGCACTATCGACTGGTTGGTCCATCACGGGGTGGACGAGTGACCACAGTCACCGGGGTCCCGTCTCAGCCGAAGACGTTCTACATGGGCGTGGCCAGCGGCGGCTTGTTTCGCACCACAGACGGCGGCGCGACTTGGGTTCCCATTACCGATGGCAAGCTTCCTTTGGGATCGACCGGCTGTGTTGCGGTCGCTGATTCAGATCCGAACGTGATTTATCTCGGCACGGGATCCGACGATGTGCGCAGCAATGTCTCAACCGGCCGCGGCATGTACAAGACGACTGACGGCGGTCAAACCTGGAAATTCATTGGCCTCTACAACGCGGGTCAAATCGGAGCGGTCCGCATTCATCCGACAAATCCAAATATCGTCTGGGTCACGGCGCAGGGCGATGCGTTCAAATCGAATTCAGAGCGAGGCGTATTCAAGACGACTGACGGCGGAGAGACCTGGCGAAAAGTTCTGTTCATCTCAGATCAAATTGGCGCGATGGATCTCGAACTGCAACCGGGCAATCCAGACGTTGTCTATGCATGGATGTCGCGACTCGAGCGAAAGCCCTGGACAATCATCAGCGGTTCGCATGACGGCGGTTTTTATAAGAGCACAGACGGCGGCGAGCACTTCGCGAAGATCACGAATGGTCTGCCAACTGAATTGATCGGCAAAGCAAATCTCGCCGTCACAGCCGCGAAACCTGATCGAATTTATGCGCTCGTTGAAGCGAAGCCGGGCGGCGGACTCTATCGGTCCGATGATGCTGGACAAACGTGGACCGCGATGAAACCACAGCGTTCTATTACGTGGCGCTCGGGGCTGATCCGACGAACGCGGATGTCGTCTATACGGGGGCTGAAGGTTTCTACAAGTCGACGGACGGCGGCAAAACATTTTCGGTTTTTCGCACGCCGCATGGCGATAACCACGACATTTGGATCAGTCCGAAAGACGGTAACATCATCATTCAATCCAACGACGGTGGAGCAAACATCTCGTTCGACGGCGGGCGTACGTGGTCTTCGCAAATGAATCAGCCCACGGCAGAAATTTACGGCGTCTGGTTTGACGATCAATTTCCTTACAAACTTTACGGCGCGCAACAGGACAATACGACGGTGATAATCTCCAGCCAGCCTGACGCGCAAGGCCGTGAAGATTGGCGTACCGGGCCGGGATGCGAGACTGGTCCAATCATGCCTTACCCGAAAGATCCAACCATCGTTTACGGATCGTGCAAAGGGCAATACGGCGTGATGAACTTGAAGTCGGGCCAGGAAAAGAACTACTGGGTCGGCGCCCAGTCGTTGTACGGAAATCCGGCCAGCGATTTGATCTATCGTTTTCAGAGAGTGTCGCCGATGGCCACGTCGCCACACGATCCGGAAGTGCTTTATTACGGTTCGCAGTACGTTCATCGCACCCGCGATAAGGGAGTAACGTGGGAAAAGATTTCACCCGATCTGACTGCACATCCGTCTTGCTGTCAGGGCGCGAGTGGCGAGCCGATAACACGTGACGTTACCGGCGAGGAGTTTTACTCGACGCTTTACGCAATCGCTGAATCGCCGCTTGAGAAAGGCGTGATCTGGACCGGATCGAACGACGGGCCATTCTATGTGACGCGCGATAACGCCAAGACCTGGACCAACGTGACGCCGAAAGACCTTCCTGAAGGCGGTCGCGTGCAATACATCGAACCGTCGCCGCATCGCAAAGGCTCGGCTTATTTTGCCGTGTATCGTTATTTGCTCGGTGACTATCAGCCGTACATCTACGCGACGAACGATTATGGCAAGACCTGGACGCGTCTGACCGACGGTAAGAATGGGATCCCCAACGATTGGCCCACACGGGTGGTGCGCGAAGATCCGGATCGCGAAGGGTTGCTTTATGCGGGAACAGAGTTCGGCATGTTCATCTCGTTTGACGACGGAGGACACTGGCAATCGTTTCAATTGAATCTGCCGAACGTTCCGGTCACCGACATTAAACTTCACCACAACGATCTGATCGTTTCCACGCAAGGCCGCGCATTTTGGATCATCGACAACATTAGCTCGCTGCATCAACTCACGCCCCAGGTCACGACCGCGGACGCTCATCTATTCAAACCGCGCGATGGTTATCGCACCAGAGTTGGCCCAACCAGTCTCGGACCGATTATCGAATATTATTTGCCTTCCGTTGCGGAAGGGCCGGTGACGCTGGAGATAATCGACGCAAAGGGAGCTGT
>QHXH01000404.1:0-3471 GCA_003222855.1 Acidobacteriota bacterium | reverse complement strand
CAGGCACTGGACGTGGGCGTGGCGCAGGCGGGGCCGATGCGCCGGCTCAGGAAGATCCGGACGCCGCGCCGGCGAGAAGATTTGGACCACCGCCGCCACGAGTTACAAAAACACTTGGACTCAATCGCGTGGTGTGGGATGTGCGGAATAGGGAAGGCGTTACAGTTCCGCCGGGAAAATATCAGGCGCGGATGAAGATTGGCAGCAACACTTTCACGGAAGGATTTACTGTGCTGATCGATCCGCGGGTTGCTGAAGATGGTGTGACGGTCGCGGACCTGCAGGAGCAATACGAGCACAACATGCGCGTGCGCGAACTTGTGAATGGCGTCAATCAGCTCGTCGCTCGCGTGCGAGACTTCCAGCGAAGAACGCAGGTGGCAGCTGCCAGCGGAGGTCCCGATGCGGTTAATCGGATGAATGCGGTAGCCGCGAAGCTTTTTACTGAGCCGGTGCGTTACGGCAAGCCGGGATTGCAGGCGCACATCACTTATCTCGCCAGCATGACCGCGAACGTCGATCAAAAGATCGGGCGCGATGCGATCGAGCGATATGCGGTGCTGAAGAGAGAGTTAGATGGACTCCACGCGGAAGTTGATCGCGTGCTGGGCCCAGCCGCGGGTATTGCGAACGATCGCTGAAAATACGTCAGGATAAATGTATTGTCCGAGTTTGCAGGTGTCGGCTTTGCCCAAAAAGTCGATCCGATATGGAACGAGCCGGTTAGTACTGGGAGCGCGGGCGCCCTCGCCCGCCGGTGCGTGCGCAGCAGGCTCTCGGTATTGACCTCATTCACTAAAGGCGGTGCTCTAACGCCTGCGTCTAAGATATTTAGATCTAAGATAACAACCGCGTCAGAAAATTCGGATGAATGTGCCAACTGAGCAGGCCGGCCAATCCCATCAGCACGCCGAAGAATGTCGGCACCATCGCGATGATAAAGAGCCATCGCTTCTGTGTGAGCGCAGTGACGGCCAAAAGCGATATAGCCAGCGCCAACATCGCGTCAGAGAGATCGAACTGATCGTCATGAAAGTTTAGCTCGTTGTAAGTTTGATCGGCTTTGTCTGCGTCGGCCTGCTGAACTTTCTTCTTTTCTTCCTGCTCCTGCGCCAGCGCCTGAAAGGTCTTGATTTGGTCCTGAACCACGCTCTGCATCTGTGGCGAGGCCGACGCTTGCAGCACTTTCAATTGGGCCAGAGTTGATTTCGCGACTTCTTCGCGAATGTTGCGGGCCTGATACCAGGAGTAATTATCGATCTTGTCGGCCTGGGCCTGTTGCATCGCCTGAACGATGTTGTCGTCCTTCACCTTGCAAATGCCCATGAAGGTCGCCAGCAACGCCACGGAGATCGCGACCCAGGTATTCAGGCGCGCACGCGTGGCGGCCGTCTTATCTTTATCGCTCGGCTTTTTATCATCATCCTCTTCGACGAATTGCATTGGATCAGGATCCATGTGATTACTCCTTTTAGCTCAAATCAGTATCAGAAGCCTGACCGTCAGGGAGTGCTACTCGCCGGAAATTGCCCTCCCTGACGGTCGGGCTTCTGATACGCGTGAAACGCGGATATTAACAGATAAGAGCCTTCTTAATTAGCCGAGTTGGAGTAGAATAGCCGCCGCGCCGTTGCCAATCCATTTCGAAAGGAAACCTTATGCGATTACGTCTGTTGCTGTCCTTCGTGGTTATCACCTGTGTCTTCATTCCGGCCCAGGCTCAGAAGCGAAACATCACCGAGAAAGACTTATTCAATTTTGTATGGATTGCCGACCCGCAAGTTTCGCCCGATGGGTCGCGCGTTGCTTTCGTGCGCGTGACTGTGAATGCGAAGAAAGATGGCTACGATACAGCGATCTGGACCGTCGCGACTGGCAGCGGCGATTCGCGTCAAATGACGGCCGGCCCCAGAGATTCAACGCCGCGCTGGTCGCCCGATGGCCAATACCTTTGCTTTGTGCGAGCGCCGGAAAAAGATGGTCGAGTCGAGCCACCCCAGCTTTTCATGATGTCGATGCAAGGCGGTGAAGCATTTCAATTTACTTCGCTGCCGCGCGGCGCGGGCGGTCCGCAATGGTCTCCTGACGGAAAGATGATTTCTTTTGGCAACGGCGCGACCGCAGAAGAACTGGCGAAACAAAAAGAAACTTTGCCGGTGCCTCCACCGGCGTCGGCCGCAGAGCCGGGCGCTTCGCCGACAGCAACTCCGGTTGCCTCTCCCCGGCCCTCGCCTGAGCGCGAAAGCGACGTGCGCGTAATCACTCGCGCGGTCTATCGCTCGAACGATTCTGGATATCTGGATTTCAAACATCCGGGACACATCTGGGTGGTCATGGCGCCACACACGGGGGATGAAAAGGTGACGCCTAAACAACTGACCAGCGGACGTTACAGCGATGGTAATGTCACCTGGGCCAAAGATAGCTCGCAAATCTATTTTGTGTCCGATCATCGAGACGAGCCGTACTATGAATTGGGCCGGACCGATATCTATTCGATTTCAGCAGCCGGCGGCCAACCGACAAACCTTGCTTCGATTGATATGGGCACGGGAGCCTTTTCTGTCAGCCCGAACGGGAAGCAGATTGCGTTCTATGCTTCGACTAACAAACCTGTGCGCTCGTACACTGAGCCGGATCTTTGGGTGATGGACCTCGCGCCCAACGCGCAACCGCGAAATCTTACCGCAACCTTCGATTACGATCTGGGCTCGGGCGTTGGCGGCGATAACACCGCGCCACGGGGTGGCGGTGGCATTCCTCCCGTTTGGGCACCGGACGGCCGGAGCATCGTCGCGCTTTATGGAAAAGAGGGACGCGCGAATCTCGGCCGCTTCGACGTGGCCACGGCCCGGGAAACTGAGGTCACGAGTGGCAATCAAGCTATAGTTGGTTTTCGCTCCACTCCAGACGCGACGAAGTTCGCTTTGGTCATCTCGACGCCCACGCGCATCGGCGATCTGTTCTGGCTTGACCGTCCGGGCACGACACCTAAACAGCTAACGCACATCAATGATGAGTTGTTTTCGAAATTGAATCTCACGGAACCGGAAGAGATGTGGTACACCAGCTTTGACGGCAAGAAGATTCAGGCCTGGATTCAGAAGCCGCCTGATTTCGATGCTAATAAGAAATATCCACTCATACTTAACATACACGGCGGGCCGCACGCCGCTTACGGATGGGTGTTCGATCACGAGTTTCAATGGATGGCAGCGAAGGGGTACGTAGTGCTTTACCCAAATCCGCGGGGCAGCACGACGTATGGTCAGGACTTCGGCAACATCATTCAGTACAACTATCCCGGCGACGACTATAAGGATTTGATGATCGGCGTGGATGAACTCGTCAAGCGTGGCTACATCGATGAAAAGAAAATGGGAGTCACCGGCGGCAGCGGTGGCGGGTTGCTAACGAATTGGACGATTGGTCACACCACTCGGTTCGCGGCCGCCGTCTCGCAGCGCGACA
>QHXH01000403.1:1308-4456 GCA_003222855.1 Acidobacteriota bacterium | reverse complement strand
AGCCGGGCGCTCCGAAAATGAATGACAAAACGTTCCGAGCCCGTCTTATCACGATCTCGCGCGAGTGGTATGAAACATCCGATCAAATGTTGTCCGCTGCTGCTCGCAAAGTAGACGCACAACTTGCTACCCGGGGCTCGCACCAGCGCGTGCTGTTTGCTGATCCGGGTTTTTATCCAGAGAATTCTTTCGCGGCCAGACAGTCGCGCTTGTGGGGTTTCGATGCTTCGTGGTTGAGGAAAATGCTCGTCGTATTGACGCTGGGAAGAGTACAGTTGCGAACAAATGACGAACGAAGAGGTTATCGCAGTGACTTATGCGAATCCTTTTTTAGAAAGCCTGCGCAGGAAACGCCGGACCAGAAAACGAAGCGCGAAGACCGGCTGATGCGTTGCAAGCTCGCGGCGGTCGGACATCCAAATCGCAAAGGAGCTGCGATGTACGCCGACGCAATTGGTAGATTGCTAAAGCCGCTGATAACTGAAACGGGATGGCTCAAGCAAACCGCGCCGGCTGCAGTCGTGAGCCCATTGCCTTAGCCCATTGCCTTAGGAAGCGCGATCACAATTGCTATTGCGCGCAAGTCACAGCCCGTGCTAAATCTCCGCCGGTGGAGGATGAACATCCATGAATGCAGACCTTTCAGAATTTCGTCGCGGCGTCATAGCTCCTGTTGAATGTATCAAGGAAGGGTGGGCGCTAATCAAAGATCAGTATTGGTTGTTCTTTGGTATTTCCCTGGTAGGCCTTCTGATCGGCGGCGCTGTGCCGATAGTTTTGCTGGGACCGATGATGATCGGGATCTTTCTTTGCCTGTTGCAAAGACAGCGCGGAGAACCGGTTGAATTCGGCATGCTCTTTAAGGGCTTCGACCAATTTGTTCAGGGTCTGGTGGTGGCCGCGCTCAAAATGGTGCCGATTATCATCATCCTGGTGCCATATTACATTTTCCTGGTTGCGGTGATGGCCACTTCGATGCCGCGTGGCGGTAATCTAAGTCCGGAAGAGTCACGACGGTTCCTGCTGTCCTTTTTTGGCTTTGAAATAGTTTTTTTCGTCGTGATTATGGTGGTCAGCATCCTGGTCGAGATCTTTTTCATGTTTGCCTTTCCATTAATCGCCGATCGAAAGTTGTCGGCACTCGAGGCAGTCAAACTCAGCTTCCGAGCCGGCAAAGCAAACATAGGCGGCCTCCTGGGTCTGCTCCTCTTGAATGGGCTGCTGGGTTTTGTTGGGGTGCTTTGCTGCATCATCGGAGTCTATTTTTATCTGCCCATCGCGTTCGCTTCTCAAGCTGTGGCTTATCGCCGGGTCTTTCCGTATATCGCCCCAACATTCCCATCGCCGCCACCTCCGCCCGGAAATTGGGCCTAGCAGATGCATCCTCCCGATCTGGTCATTCGTGGTCGCCGGGTCGTTACTGAGAATTCAGTAGCGCCGGCATCTGTTCACATAACGCGCGGCTACATCTCTTCGGTTTCCATCTTTGAAGATGTTCCGTCCGGCTGCGATCTGGTCGAGGCGGCGCCGGAATCAATTGTCATGCCCGGTCTGGTCGATACCCACGTTCACGTCAACGAACCGGGCCGAACCGAATGGGAAGGCTTCGAAACAGCCACGCGCGCCGCGGCGGCGGGTGGCGTGACGACCATCGTCGATATGCCGTTGAATTCAATTCCGGCGACGACGGCCGTTGCGGGTTTGGAAAAGAAACTGGAAGCGGCGCGCGATAAGCTGCATGTCGATGCCGCATTTTGGGGTGGAGTAGTTCCAGGAAACACAGGCGAGCTGGCCAGGCTCTGGGATGCGGGGGTTGTAGGCTTCAAATGTTTCTTAATTCACTCAGGAGTTGATGAATTTCCGAATGTCACCGAACCCGATCTGCGCGAAGCCATGCCCGAACTCGCCCGTCTTGGCGCGATGCTAATCGTTCATGCGGAAGTGCCCGGGCCGGTTGAAGCATGTTGCCAGGCAATTGAAAGATTGAGCAGCCGTTCTTACGAAACATTTCTTCGTTCACGGCCGCGCGAGGCTGAGAACCAGGCGATCGAGTTGATGATCAAGCTCGCGCGCGAAACCGGCTGTCGCATTCACATTGTGCATCACTGTTCAGCGGATGCTTTACCGATGCTCCGCCGAGCGAAGTCATTCGGCCTTCCGATTACTGTCGAAACATGCCCGCATTATTTGCATTTCGCCGCTGAACGAATTCCGGATGGCGCTACTGAGTTCAAATGCTGTCCGCCGATTCGCGAGCGGGAAAATCGCCAGGAGCTTTGGGACGCGTTGGGCGATGGCATGATCGACTTCGTGGTGTCCGATCACTCGCCGTGCCCGCCCGAAATGAAGCTGCGCGCACAGGGCGATTTCATGAACGCGTGGGGCGGAATTTCTTCCTTGCAGCTTCGGCTGCCGATCATTTGGACTGATGGACGCGCGCGGGGCTTCACAATTGATCGAATCACCGAGTGGCTGTCTCGCGGGCCGGCGCGGCAAGTCGGCCTAGATCAATTGAAAGGTTCAATAAAACCGGGCGCCGATGCTGACATCGTGATTTGGAATCCCGACGCAGAGTTTCGGGTCACGCACGAAATGATTCATCATCGGCACAAACTGACACCCTACGTTGGCGAGACACTGAGCGGAGTTGTGGAAAAGACTTTTCTGCGCGGGCAGATGGTTTATGATGGCGGGGAATTTGTTTCAGAACGCCAGGGCCGGATCATTCTGCGCGGTTAAAGTGTCAGAAGCCCGCGCGTAAGCAAGGGCTTCCTTGCTAACTGGCCCTCCCTGACGGTCGGGCTTCTGACACGCTTTTTATGGCTAACTTCTTTCATGGACTTCACTGAACTAATCGATCTCGCATCGGAACGCCTCGGCGGCGCGGTGCTGTTTGCCAATGACGAGTTCTTCGCGCCCAAAGAGAACCTGCTGAGGCCATCCCTCCCTGTGTTCATCGAGGGCAAGTACACCGATCTCGGCAAATGGATGGATGGTTGGGAATCGCGTCGTCGCAGAACTCCGGGATTCGACTGGTGCATCATTCGTCTTGGGCTTTCAGGAATCATTCGCGGCGTGGTGGTGGATACTAGCCATTTCAAGGGCAACTACCCCGAACAGTGTTCGATCGAGGCTTGCTCAATCGATG
>QHXH01000403.1:0-1266 GCA_003222855.1 Acidobacteriota bacterium | reverse complement strand
ATGGAGACTCGCTCAATCCGTTTTCCGTTCAAAGCGATCAGCGCTGGACGCATCTGCGGTTTAAGATTTTTCCTGACGGCGGCGTCGCTCGGTTGCGAATTTACGGCGATGTAAAGCCGGACTGGGATCGTTTGGCGAGACTCGGCGGTCAGTTTGATCTGGCCGCGGTAGAAAATGGCGGGCTGGTGCTCTCGTGCAGCGACATGTTCTTCGGTCATCGTCATAACCTGATCATGCCCGGCCGCGCGCTGAACATGAGTGACGGCTGGGAGACCAAACGACGCCGTGGCCCGGGTTATGATTGGACGATTATTCGGCTCGGCAAGTCTGGCCACCTTCGGAGTCTCGAGGTCGACACTTCCTGGTTCAAAGGAAATTTTCCCGAAAGTTGTTCGCTGGAGAGTTGCAATGCGGTCGACGTATCGCTCGAGAATCTGCAGGATCCGCAATTTGTTTGGAAGCCAGTGCTGGCGCGCACGAAATTGCAGCCGCACACCCGTCATCTTTTTGATCAAGTGATGGATGCCGGGATCGCTTCACACGTGCGATTCAATATTTTTCCGGACGGGGGCGTGAGTAGGTTGCGAGTCTACGGAACGATTGAGTGATTAATTCATTGATTCATTTGTTCATTGAGCCAATGAATCAATGAGTAAATGAATCAATCGATCAAGCGCCTTAATGATTTGAACGCCGCCGAGGCGACGGCTGAATTTCTCAAATGCTGTGGCTCGACAAAATGGGCGCGTGCGATGACCGCGGCCCGGCCTTTCGCCAGTGAGCAGGAGTTGTTCGCAAAGGCGGACGACATTTTGTCGTCCCTGGAAGATGAAGATTGGCGGCAGGCTTTTCGCGCTCACCCCAAAATCGGCGAAAAGAAGGCAGCTACAGCGCAATCGCAGCAGGAACAGAAATGGTCGGACCAGGAGCAATCAGGGGTGGCCGCTGCTTCGGTGGAGGCAATTTCTCAGTTGGCTGAGCGAAACCGCGAATATGAAGATCGGTTTGGCTTTATCTTTATTGTTTGCGCCAGCGGCAAATCGTCTGATGAAATGCTTGCCATTCTAAACAGCCGGATCGATAACGATCCGCAAACGGAGTTGCGCATTGCTGCTGAAGAGCAAAGCAAGATCACGCGTCTGAGATTGGAGAAATTGCTTAATCAATGAGCGCCATTACTACGCACGTGCTTGATACCGCGCGCGGCCGGCCTGGCGCAGGCCTGCCGGTGACTCTTGAGGTGGAGGCTGCGGGCGGCTGGAAACT
>QHXH01000402.1:9950-12252 GCA_003222855.1 Acidobacteriota bacterium | reverse complement strand
TTGGACCGTCGTAATTATCATCCGAAGACCGCTTCACATCAAGGTTCAGCGCCTTTGTGCCCACAGCCCCGCAAGCTACCCTCGTTTCTTATCGGGCCGCGGAAGAAAGCCGGTTTGGTGTTTGGGGTCCTTGCGAGACGTGGGCATCGGTTTCTGAGCGGGATTGGTTCGTTCCAACTTGGCTTTCTTAATAGCTTCCAGCAGACGCTTTTTCGCACGCTTATTCATGGAGTGATTATAGCGCACCAGAAATAGATGACTAATCCGCGGATGCTAAAGCGGCACAAGTTCCGTCGTGGTATCTCGTCGTTTCTTCTCTTTGAAGCCTTCCACGAAGACACGTGAACCAGGCGTGGGAAACTTTTCCGCGTACGCGCGATCAACCAATTTCTTTAGACGTTCGCTGCGTGTAAACACAGGCCGGACTTTGATCTGCTTTCCATTCACTTCAATTACTCCGCGTGGCTTTTCAAGAAAGGTGCGATACCAGCTTCGCTCCTTTAGGGTGTACGAGCGCACGAACACGCGGCCTTCAACGACCACAGCCCAGATTCCGATCACGCGATGGGGTTTGGTTCCAGCGCGTATGCCGAGAATCTTGCCGTCGCGAATCGCTGCCACAGTAGCCTTCGAAAAGCCGCGCTTCGATTTCATAGAGGCTGGCAAATTAAACTTAACCAAGCCGCCGATGATCCACCATCAAGCAACGATTCTCAACGACTTTGATTCCGGCATGAGCAAGTTGCTGGGCCACGGCGTCATGACTGATTCCTAACTGCATCCAGACAGATTTTGGTTTTTTCGCGAGGATGTCGTCAACGTGCGGCGGAATGTCCTGCGGACGACGAAAGACATTCACCATGTCGATCTCGCCCGGCACCTCGACTAACTTCCGAAAGACTTTTTCACCGAGAATTTCGGTGACGTCGGGATAGTAAACAGGGACCGGAATGATTTTGAATCCGGCGCTATGCATGTAGTTGGGAACGTAGAAAGCTGGTTGATTAGCCTGGGCTTCAGTCTTGATGCCGAGCACGGCGATTGTTTTCGTTTGTGACACGACACCTTCCATAACTTAGAGGGAACCGAGCGGCAGCCGTTGATTTCGTATCTGTGACAATCTGTGTTCATTTGTGGCCAAGTCTTTTGCCGGTTCACAACTCTTACATTGGTTTTGTTTATCTGTGCTAATCCGTGTAAATCTGTGGCTGATATTCTTCAAAAATTCACGCCGGCCGCCGCCATTATTGCCAGCACGACGGCGATGATCGCTTCGCCGCAGATCAATCCCGACGCCAGCGGAATGCGATAAGTCTTCTCAGTGTCAGGCGAAACCCTGGCCCAGATTAGCTGCGCCACACCGCCGAGAATAAACGTCAACAAGACCGCAGCGGTAATCAGCATTCCGATTCCCATCGCAGACGGCGAAGGAACATAGTCCCATTTTTCCGCCAGCAGAGTCAGCAAAATCCCAACTGCGATTCCAATGATTAATCCGACGAGGCATCCGGGAGGCAGAGCGTTGAAACCCCTGGTTAACAATTCAGCAAAGCTCGCCCACTTCACGCTAATCGGCGAAGACAAACCATTCGCGCCAATACCGAATTTATTTCGCAGCACCGGATACACGATCGCCGTCGCGATCGATCCAACGGGCGCCGCGATCAGTTGCGCGATCGTCAGGTTGCGCGGATTTGATTTCAATAGTTGACCGGGTTCCGGTCAATCCGCTCGATGACATATTCACCGGCACGTTGCCCGGCGAGATGAACGCGAAGATTGCCTGCATCATGTTCGACATCGCGCTGATCGGTCCCCAGTTCGTTTCTCCCAGCACGCGCAAGCCAACCAGCATCAACGGGAGTGACAGCACGATCGCGATGAACGAGAGATAAACCGGAATGCCCATGCTGAAGTATTGGATCAGGCAAATCACCACCGCCATGAAGATCGATCCAATCACGACCCATCGCATCGGGAAATCATTCCGCGCTGTCGTGCTTGTCCTCAGTCCGCGAAAGGTCTTGACGATCAAATTCCATTTCAGCACCAACGAAGTCAACCCGCCCGCAACCATCAATCCGGTAGCCGGCCACATCACCCAGCGCAAAGTCGCCGGATAAGTCAGCGCGGTAATCATTCCGTGCGACAGCAAATAACGCGGAAGAATAAACCAACTGATTGCCGTGCCGATGGCCATCGCCAGGCAGATGCGAAAGCCCACCAGCAATCCTGATCCGAAACTAAGCAAGCTGATGTTGAAGCCGATATTCATCGCTTGCTGACCCGGAATAAACCAGGT
>QHXH01000402.1:6392-9867 GCA_003222855.1 Acidobacteriota bacterium | reverse complement strand
ATCGTTTCTCCCGCTGCCAGGCCATCGGCGTAGGTCAGGTTTTCTTCGTCGATGTAATGACGGCGCATCGGCACGGCCAACAGGATGCCGAGCAGACTCGCGCTGCAAAGCCAACAGAAAATCTGCAATGTGTTGAGATAAATCGGCGGGTTGAGCACGCCCTTCGCGTTCAGCATGTCGAACGCGGCCAGCAACACTGCCATGAAAGCCGTCTGGCCGGCGCTGGTGCCCATTGTCTGCACGATATTGTTTTCGCGCGCGTTCGTGTCGGTTAGCCGCAACGCAAAAACCAGCGGCACCAGCGCCATGAATCCGAAAAACGCCGACACTACCGACAGGTTTGGACCAAAACCCAGTTTCAAAACACAGTACGGATACGCGCTGCCGATGATCATCGCCACGATCAGCCCAACAACGACCGATCGCACAGTCAACTCAGGACCAGTTGCGGCTATGTTCGCTTCTGCCATCTCTTGTCTCCTGCGTAAGGCGCATCCTGGCTGCGAGGCGTTAGAGTAACCGGCTTTAGTAAATAACATCAGTACCGAGAGCGGTAGCGACCGGGTCGCAGCGTATCCCGAGGATCGACATTGCTAACCTGGTTACCCGGTCGAACCCCTCCCGGTACTGACTCCATCACTCAACTAAAGTTGGCACTCTGACACTCGGAACATTTAGCACCTTTTTTCACTCTAGTGCCTATTTTAGTGTGGCTGCCGTTGGGTGCCTTGGTTGGTACAGGCCCAACTTTCCGCCGCCCGGCAGAGTGATCCTCGTCAGCAGGCCCCACGGGGGCTCTTGCACTTCGGAACAATGAATTCCCTTCGCATCGAGCGCGGACATCACCGTCTTCAAATCGTCGCACATAAGATAAAACTCGTGCTGATCATTCTCGTCGCCGGGATGACAAGCCACTTCCGCAGGTGGCAGCGCGAAAATCAACCAGCCGTGGCCGGCATCGATGTGACGAAATCCAAGGACATCCTTGAAAAAAGATCGATCCGCTTCCGCGTCTTTGCTGTAAATAATTATGTGTGCGCCATTGATCATTTTCCGCGCCCTTCCTTTCAGTAAGGCAATCCTGGAGTCATCATTCCGGCTCGCTTCTGACTGAATGTGTGAATGAAAGAGTGATCTTTATTCCTATTTTGACGATCCGTCAATTACTTGATGTTTGAGGTGCAGGGGGCACGTTCCCGTACGCGCTTCATCAGGTCAGGAGTTCACAAGTTCATTGCAATATTTCTGCAACCCTAGCCGTGCGCGAAGACTTTAGTATCTCTTCATTCATTGATTCTCCTTGTGAGAACTGAGACTGAAGGGTGAGGCGCCGACTTTGGGGGAGGTCGGCGCCTTTGCTTTTTGTGGCCCACACTTCTGGGCTACTTGCACTTTCGAGCTTTCTGAAGATAATCGCCTTCTCTGCATTCCAAAAACTTCGCGAAGAAAGTCGATCCGCCAGTGACGATTGCACCATACGGATCATGGAAATCGCCGATAACTTCCGATCTGATCGTCAAAGAGATTGTCGGACTCAGCCAGCCGCGTCTCGATGGCCAGAACACCTATTGGATTGAGATGCGGCCGTCGGAACAAGGCCGCCAGGTGATTGTGCGGAGATCTCGCGACGGGGCTACAACTGATATCAATCCGGCGGAATTCAATGCGCGAACCCGCGTTCACGAATACGGCGGCGGCGATTACATTGTCCATGAGGGAGTCGTCTACTTTTCGAACTTCGCTGATCAACAGCTCTATCGTCAGAATGCTGATGCAGCACCCGAGCGCTTAAGCACAGAATGCAGCGACGATCGCTTGCGCTATGCGGACGCGGTTGTTGATGATGCGCGCGATCGTTTGATATGCGTCCGTGAAGATCATCGTCAAAAGGATCGCGAAGCGCAAAACACGATCGCGGCGATCTCACTTAACGGCGGTGCAGAGTCTGTTCTTGTTTCGGGAAATGATTTTTATTCCTCACCGCGAGTTAGCCCCGACGGATCGCGCCTGGCCTGGCTGACCTGGAACCATCCAAACATGCCCTGGGATGGTTGCGAACTGTGGACCGGTGAAATCGAAGCCGGCGGTTCCCTTCAGAATCACAAACTAATCGCAGGCGGAGCGCGGGAGTCAATCTTCCAGCCCGAGTGGTCGCCCGATGGTATTTTGTATTTTGTTTCCGATCGCACGGGTTGGTGGAACATCTATCGCTCCGCGAATGGCTTAGTGGAATGCCTGCATGAAATGGATGCCGAGTTCGCTCTGCCGCAATGGGTGTTTGGGCTATCAACCTACGCGTTCGAATCGGTGGACAAAATCGTATGCGCGTTCGTTGAGAAAGGGATCTGGAAGCTCGGCACGATCGATACTCGCACAAGACAGTTCGATCGTATTGAGACACCGTTCAGCGAGATTTCTTTTGTCCAGGCCGCGCCCGGTCGCGCAATTTTTCGCGCCGGCGGTCCGGCCGAACCATTTTCGATCGGCGAAATGGATCTGACTTCAGGTAAGACAAAGCTCCTGCGCCGCGCCACAAAGATCGATATTGACGCAAGCTACATCTCAGAGCCGCAGCCCGTTGAGTTTCCAACCGAGAACGGATTGACCGCGCACGGATTTTATTACGCGCCAAAGAACCGCGACTTCGCCGGGCCGCCCCACGAAAAGCCTCTATTGCTCGTCAAGAGTCACGGCGGACCAACCTCAGCCACCATCGCCGTCCTGATGTTGACAATTCAATATTGGACCAGTCGCGGCGTGGCGGTGCTCGACGTTAACTACGGCGGCAGCACGGGCTATGGCCGCGAATATCGTGAACGATTGAATGGCAATTGGGGAATTGTCGATGTCGACGATTGCGTGAACGGCGCGAAGTTTCTGGCGGCGCGCGGTGAGGCAGACCAGAATCGATCGATGATCGACGGGGGCAGCGCGGGCGGCTACACGACGCTCTGTGCGCTGACGTTTCGCGATTATTTCAAAGCCGGCGCCAGTTATTTCGGCGTTAGCGATCTTGAAGCCCTCGAGAAGGACACCCATAAATTTGAATCGCGTTATTCGGACAACCTCGTTGGCCCATATCCCGAGCGGCGAGATCTTTATGTCGAACGCTCGCCGATCAATTTCACGGATCGACTGTCGTGTCCGGTCATTTTCTTTCAGGGCCTGGAAGACAAGGTCGTGCCGCCGAATCAGGCGGAGATGATGGTTGACGCCTTGCGCCAGAAAGGATTGCCGCTCACCTATGTCGCGTTCGCAGGAGAGCAACACGGTTTCAGGCGCGCGGAGAATATCAAGCGATCGCTCGACGGCGAACTTTATTTTTACTCCCGAGTGTTTGGATTTGAATTAGCAGAACCGGTCGAGCCGGTGCTGATCGAGAATCTGTAATTCGTGTCAGAAGCCCGACCGTCAGGGAGGGCAACAGTGGGATTCGCGTCGTCGCAATGCGAGAACAAACTGGCCGCAGATTTAC
>QHXH01000402.1:3634-6159 GCA_003222855.1 Acidobacteriota bacterium | reverse complement strand
ATTGGAATCTCGCCCGGTTCGCTCGCACACGAGACTTCGAGGATCTTCTGGACAGGTTCGAATCGCATCTGCAACTGACGGTAGCTGAGTACGCGCCGCGCCACGTCTTTGTCCATGCCGGTGTTGTCGGATGGAAAGGACGGGCGATAGTCATTCCGGGAATGAGCTTCAGCGGAAAATCGACGCTGGTTGCAGAATTACTTCGCGCCGGCGCTACTTATTACTCCGATGAGTACGCGGTGATCGATGAGCACGGTCGCGTCCATCCCTACGCGCGCGATCTGAAAATTCGCCCCACGGAATCAGCGCGCGTTGAAAGACTAAGGCCGGAACAGCTTGGCGCGGGAGTCGGATCGAAACCGCTGCGCGTTGGTCTGGTCGTTTCGACAAATTTCAAAGACGGCAGGCGCTGGCGGCCGCGAGAGTTGACCCGAGGGAAAGCTGTCCTGGAACTTCTGGCCAACACAGTTGCTGCCCGTTCGCAACCTGAGATGGCCTTGAGTTTTCTACCTAAGGCTTTAGAGTCTGCGAGAAATATGAAAGGCGTGCGCGGGGAAGCGAGTGAAATTGTCGAGTCGATTTTGGCGAGGATCGAATAATCATCCGCAGATTACGCGGTGAGGTCAGTACCGGGAGCGATAGCGACCGGGACTGGAGCGCAAGCGTCCTCGCTTGCACCGTAACTCAGAGGGGCAACCGAGACGGTTGCGCTCCAGTCTTACCCGGTCGCTATTACTCCCGGTACTGACTCCATTACTATCTGCGTAATCTGCGGACCTTTCTCACTGCTGGACCGGCTTGTCGGCGATCGTCGCCGGAGCCCCTCCATGATCGTCGCCGCGGACGACACCGCTCTTATCGACAAAGAACGAGCGCTTGCCATTCTTGCCATATTCGCGCGGAATCGCGGTGGCTTCGAACTGATCGCCCATCACGGTGGCGTCGATCTTGTATCCATATTTGTCGAACGCCTCCAACGGAAACATCTTCGCGTCCACCAATTGCTGGAGCGAGCCGTAGTTACCTTTGCCCGCGCCGGCCTTATATGCGGTTTCCTGATTGGCGAAATACTGCAACATGCTGATTGCGATCATCTCGTTCTGTTCGGGCGGCGGGTTCTTCGTCGCCGAGGACACTCCCGCGACTGTCATCAGGATCAAATTCTTAGGCAGATGCAATTCATGTTGAGTTCCCAATCCGTCGTTCGAGAGCGCATACGTGATCGCTTCAGCATTTGGATTTAGACCAAGCAGAAAGTCGCGCAGAGCCGAGTCCATGGTCGCCGAGGTCTTGCGAACTCCATCATGATAACCTTCCATCAAAGCCGGCGAAACGTATATCTGGCCCACGCTGCGATTCGATTCCCACCGCCGCGAGTTTCGAAAAACAGTATTCGAAGACAGTGTCTGATGATTGATGTAAGCATCCATGACGCGCCGCACGCCTGACGCTTCGGAGATCACCAGGAAGTTGCCAACGAATCCGTACGCGAATACACCGGCATAATTGACCATTTCGGTATCGTCACGCTTCTCTGTCTGCGCTATCAGATTCGCTTCTCCGATCCCCAGGCCGTTGAGAACCTTCGGCATCAACGATCGAGCCGCGTCGCGATCCTTGATCTCGATCAAAAGAAGCGGCAGCACTTCCTTTTGCTTCTTCGTTGGATCATCTTTACCCGAGTCGGCCGGAGAAGGAGACGGAGGTTTTATCCCAAGATTCATGCTGCCGGCGGTCTGCAAAGTCTTTAGCGAGCCCGCCAGCGCGATTTCATTTCCCAGCACCGGCAACAGATCGTCTTTGATATTGAATCCGGCTTTCTTTTCGAATTGAGCAAAGGCATCAAGAGCGGTATCGCTGTCGCTTGCTGACGCCGGCTCTATACGGCCGTCCGGGAAGTTGGGGCGTTGTTGTTTGGCGGCTTTCGACTTGATCTCTGTTTGCTTCCGCATTCCTTCATACGTTTGCCCGAGATCGATTGAGGCGCTGACGAAAACTTCTGTGTCTTCAGGCAGAACTGAGGCTGCATCGGACGTGAATGGAGGGCCGGACACCAATTGCGGAACAAAAGGGATCGGAAGTTTCTTCGCTTCGGGTTTATCGACCAGTATCGCGCGCACCACGTATACACTGCCTTCCAGCGCCACCGCCATACCAACTGCCTCGGGCCACTGCGGTTCGCCGTATCCGATAGCGTCGAGCATGCTTCCGATTTGTGACGAGGCAATCCGCTGAGCTTGCTCTTCTTTCGTCGGCGTTGGCGTCGGCGAAGGCGCTGGTCCCGCGACAAGTACGGCGACAGGCGGAATGTCCCTTCCTTGCGCGGTTACGTTCGGCGTCGGGACGGGGGTCTCTGCCGCGCGGGCTTCTTCTTCCTGCCGCGCCCGCTCGGCTTCGGCTTGCGCTCTTCTTTCTTCGGGAGTTGTTGGTTTCGGCTTGTTCCGTTCCTCGAGCGCTACATTAAAGAAGAAGAAGATCGGTTCAGATGAAAACTGATCTCGCGCAGTGCGAAAGTTTTGATCCTG
>QHXH01000402.1:0-3580 GCA_003222855.1 Acidobacteriota bacterium | reverse complement strand
CTTCGACTTGCGGCGAAGCGCCGGCGATCGGAGACGGACGGACACTCGGTTTCTCGACTGTGCTCGGCTTTGGAGCGGCCCCCTCCCTGGCTTCACCTGTTTTCATGTCATTTTCCAGCATGGCTTCCGGCGTTACCGGCACCGGTGGCAGCACCGTCGGCAGGAATGTTTCCAGCTTGGGTGCGAACTTCGCGGCGTCCTCTTCATTTGGAAATTCGATCGCCACAAAGACCGTCGGCACATCCGTACGCACGGCCCAGCTTGCGAACATCAGCCGCGACGACCCCAACGCCTCCGAATTCTTTTTTAAGAAACTGACTATGGCTTTGAATTGGGGGCCCGGATCGGCAAGCTTCACAATCGGATCGACAATTTCGCCGGCGCCGCCATTACTCAATAGTTGGCCGACGTTTCGAATCTCGCCGTAGAGTTTGTAAGTGTCCGCCGAAAGTAAATTGTCGAATGCCGGAGCCTCAGCGCGGGCAGCAGTTTGCGCGGGTGGCTTTGCCGGCGCGGGCTGTTGCGCCGCCAGCGGAGTGACAAACAGCATAAGCAGCAAAAGTGTCGAGACGAAGGGCGAGAGGCGCAAGGTGCCGCGGGGGAAATTGATTTTCATATTTTGAACCTCCGGCAGAGAGCCGTTACTCAGTGAGCATACCAGAATGCCCAGTTACCATGAACAAATTACCGGCGAGGGTAGTGCCTTATGTTTGACCTTTTCGCTACTTGGCGGCTTTGCGTCTTTGCGTGAGATGACTTCTTCGGGTATGACCCTTCAGGCAAAGGCGCAAAGCTCGCAAAGAAAAACCGCAAAGTAAGACACTTACTCCTGCGATTAAAGGTTACGGACCGATTATGCGCCTCCTAAAACTGCGATCCCACAGTCATATGATTCTTCAGGCCGAGTGACTAATAATCTGAATACGAACCGTAATCAATGCCGGTTCAATCCGGACGGCCTCAGCAAGTTGTTGACCAGGTAGTTCCCCGACACTTCCTCGGATAAGGAAGGACGAACTATGCAAACGACGATCAAGCTTTCAGTCATCTGGCTGCTCTTACTCATATCAATCCTGATTTTTTCCAACCATTTGCTTACCGGCTCTGGAGCCGAGGGCCAAACCACATCGTTGGCGGCGCCGGCTGAGGTCGCCGCGTCCGACAATGCCTACTCAACGAAGGTGGGCATTAGCTGGGACACGGTGCGCGGGGCTACCCTCTATCGCATCTTTCGCAACACCACGAATGATTCAACCACGGCGATTGTCATCGGCACCACCCCGGAAGGAACGTTCTTTGATACGACCGGCGCTGCCGGCCAAACTTTTTTCTACTGGGTTCGCGCGGAAAACGGATCGATCGTCAGCCCCCTGAGCACAGCCGATCCAGGTACGCGCGCAAACGGAGCTATTAATGGGCCAATCCCTCCCCTTAGTCCACCTCCGCAACCCGTTGGTAATCCAGTCACGGCCACAAAGGCGTACCTTGGTAAGACGCTTTTCTGGGACGAACAATTATCTTCGACACGAACCGTCGCCTGCGGGACCTGTCACTTCGCCTCGAACGGCGGATCAGATTCGCGAGCGATCGTCGGCAACACCCGATCGAGAAATCCCGGCGCCGACGGGGTTTTTGGAACTGCCGACGATGTGTTCGCTTCACCGGGTGTGATCAGCAACAACAGCGACGGGACCTACACGTTATCGCCGGTCTATGGCTTTCATGAGCAGGTAACAGGACGCAAATCGCGTTCGTATATCGATGCCGGATTTTCACCCGTGTTGTTTTGGGATGGAAGAGCGAGCGTGACTTTCACTGACCCGATCGGTGGCGCGGTGGTGCTGCCTATCGGTGGCGCGCTCGAGAGCCAGGTACTTGGCCCACCGGTAAGTTCGACAGAAATGGCAACCGCGAATCGCACCTGGGTCGATGTCGCCTCGCGGGTTGCCAATTCAAGCCCGCTAGCACTCTCGCCATCAGTACCCGCAGGCTTGCGCGACTGGCTCGGCGGCCGCAGTTATCCCGAACTGTTTCAGGAAGCATTCGGATCATCCGAGGTGACTCCGGTGCGCATCGCCGAAGCGATTGCGACATTCGAACGAACACTTTATTCAGATCGGACGGCGTTTGATTTGAGTGTGCAACAAATCACGCCCCTCGGGGCTGCCGAAACACGCGGTCAGGGCATCTTTAGCACAGCCGGCAGTCTTTTTAGCGACAATGCGTTTCACAACATTGGCGTGCGTCCGCAGACCGAAGACACCGGCCGCTTCCAGGTGACCGGGAACGCCAACAACATCGGCGAATTTCGCACGCCCAGTTTGCGCAACGTTGGCTTGCGTGGTCCATATTTTCATGACGGCCATTTTCAAACACTCGAAGAAGTCGTGGCCTTCTATAATCGCGGCGGCGATTTCGATGCGCCCAACATCAATCACAATTTGATTCGGCCGCTCGGTCTGTCGCCCCAGCAGCAATCCGATCTCGTGGCGTTCCTGAGAAACGCTTTGAGTGATCCACGAGTTGTCGCTGGGACCGCGCCCTTCGATCGGCCCACGCTTTACAGCGAATCGAATCGCGTCCCGCAGATCACTGGCAGCGGTACCCAGGGAGCCGGCGGAAACATTCCCCAGGCGACTGCAATCGAACCACCACTGGTGGGAAATCCGAGTTTTACTCTCGCTGTCTCCAACGCATTAGGCGGCGCGCAAGCGGTGCTCGTCATCGACAGCAACGATCCCGGAACTGGTCCATCGATTCCGGCGACTGCATCATTCGCGCGCATCAGCTTGACGTTATCAGGCAGCGGCGCTGGTCAGGGATTTGGTTCAGCGAGTCTGTTGGTGCCGGCGAATTCAGTTTTGGTGGGCTCGACGTTTTTCGGCAGATGGTTTGTGAAAGATGCGAGCGCTGCGGGCGGAGTGGCCGTCAGTCCGGCTTTCAAGTTCACCGTGTTCGGCGACACCAGCTCGATCACAACAAACGCGATCGATGACACAAATACATTCGTCGTGCAGAACTATCGGGACTTCCTTAATCGTGAACCTGATACGAGCGGTCTCGCTTTCTGGTCGAACCAAATCACGCAGTGCGGGACGAATGCGGCCTGCCTCGAAGCTGCTCGCGTAAACACGTCAGGCGCGTTCTTCCTCTCGATCGAATTTCAGGAGAGCGGCTATCTCGTTTATCGATTCTACAAGTCGGCGTTCGGGAATTTAGCCGGCGAGCCCGTGCCGGTGCGGTTTAGCGACTTCCTGCCCGACGCGCAGCAGGTTGGACAAGGCGTGATAGTCACTCAGACGGGATGGCAGACGGTTTTGGAAAACAACAAGCAAGCATACGCGAATGCATTCGTGCAACGGTCGCAATTCACTTCAGTCTACTCGACGTCGATGACCCCCGATGTTTTTGTTGACACGCTTTTCGGTCATGCCGGCGTGAGGCCATCGAGCACGGATCGTTCAGCGGCCATCGCCGAATTCGGCGCCGCGACAAATACCACGGACACCGCCGCACGCGCTCGCGCGCTGCGACGCGTAGCTGAGAATTCGACGCTGGTCCAACAGGAATTCAACCGGGC
>QHXH01000401.1 GCA_003222855.1 Acidobacteriota bacterium | reverse complement strand
AAGACGCCGCTCAGCACATCCTTCCGCTCGGAAATCCAGGCTACGGATTCAACCCGCAGCGGATGAATGGCGAAGATTGCCGCGCCGATTGCGCTCGCCCAAATTGCATTGGTCGAGTGCCAGAGAAACGTGAACAAGAGTAGCGCCACTACAGTATGCAAACCGACATTGACCAAATGATGCTGGCCAGCATTCAAACCGAAAAGCTGACAATCGATCATATGCGAAATCGATGTGAATGGATGCCAGTTTTGCGAATGAACATTAGTAAAGGCCCAGACGATGCCGCGCGGGGTTAAGCCGGCCCGGATCTTCGCGTTCTCGAAAACGTAAGAGCCGTCGTCGTAGTTAACGAAATTGAAGTGCGCGGTTTGGAGGAAGACGAGCGCAACTAGTCCGGCCAGGCCGAGGTAGATGGCGACAAGTCGAGTAGTCCGGCTACTTATTAGCATATTTCCAGAAACGATCTGCGATATCACATCGGCTTCGATTGCTTCACGAAAATCGGTCCCGCGATTTGTGAGACGGCTTTTAGGCTGCGTGAGTTAGTCTCGGAAAAATAGGACCCTGACCGCGCCAGCGCGCGATGACGAATTCAATCCCTACCTTAAGGCAGCCCAGCCCATACCTTACGCTCCGTTGAAAGTTAATCGACGAGGCTTCCGGCATGTATTTCGCGGGACAGGTGATCTCGCCAATGGGATGGCCTAGCCAAATAATCTGGGCCAGCATTTGATTATCAAAAACGAAGTCATCGGAATTCTTCTCCAGTGGAAGTTTTTCAAGTAGGTTTCGCCCGAAAGCCCGATAACCGGTATGATACTCGGATAGCTTGGCGCCGAGCAGAATGTTCTCGGCTAGGGTAAGTAGACGATTGGAAACATATTTCCACCAGGGCATGCCGCCGCGCAGCGCTCCACCGCCCAGAATCCTCGACGCCAGCACACAAGGGTAAAGTCCGCTCGTGACCATGGACGCCATCGCTGGAATCAACGTCGGCGTGTATTGATAGTCGGGATGAAGCATGATGACGACGTCAGCTCCGGCGGCGAGAGCGAGACGGTAGCACGTTTTCTGGTTGCCGCCGTAACCGCGGTTCTCCGGATGAACTTCAACCCGCACGCGATCGAGGGTCCGGGCAATGGCGGCGGTCTCGTCACGGCTGGCGTCATCGACCAGGATGATTTCATCCACGATGTCGTGCGCGATCACCTCATGATAGGTCTGGCGCAGAGTCCGGGCCGCATTATAAGCGGGCATGACGACGACGATCTTCTGTCCTTTTAGCATTAAAAGAAAAAAGCCGGCAGACGGATTCGAACCGACGACCTGCTGATTACAAATCAGCTGCTCTACCAACTGAGCTATGCCGGCATTTACGAGGGAAAACTCCTCTCTTTCGCACCGCTTTCAAGGCGCATTGTATACGCCATTTGTATACGGTGGCACAAAACCATGACCAATTGCGCAATTCCGATCCGGGTGCCACAGGGCGCCACTGTCCGCGTTCTCATTCACCAGGCAAGCTGATTCATTGACGCGCGCGTCTTTGCGCGCTTGCTCCGGTCATTGAGCAACCCAGCCGAGGCTCTTTGGGAGCATGGCGAGGCGCTGCACCATGTCCGATACGAAAAAATCTCTTTGGGAAAGCACGACGGTTCAAAACTTGATCCGCTACCGACCATCGGGAATGTACTTCGGACGTTTCAGAGTCGGCGGAAAGTTGGTCCGTCAGAGTCTTGAGACGGCAGTCTTCTCCGTCGCGAAACAGAGGCTGCCGGACAAAATCCGCGAGTACCGCTCACGCCACGAATCCGTAAAAGCGTTTGCTGGCGGGAAGATGAGCGTTGGCGACGCGGTAGAAGTATATCGTGGCAAGGTTCGAGCCAACGCGTCGCTCAAGCCGCGCTCCAAAGATTATCGTGACATGACGTTGGATTTCATTCAGCGCTCCTGGCCTTCCCTGTTCGAAACCGATGTGCGCAAAGTGAGCGAGCGCGATTGTGAGAACTGGCTCATACGATTTCAGCAGAAATACGCGCCGACCGTGGTGAACAACAGTATCGGCACCTTACGAGCGGTTTTCGATGAGGCGATCGGCACCGGTGCCCGATTCAATAACCCCGCAGCGCAACTGTCGCGCGTAAAACTCCGTCAGAAAAAGCTGGAGCTTCCGTCGCGAGAAGAATTCCTGAAATTTGTGGAGAAGATTCGCACTGCGGGCGCAAGACAATCGAAGGACTGCGCGGATCTCGTACGGTTTCTCGCGTCTAGCGGCCTGCGAATTGGCGAAGCGAAATATGTGACGTGGGCAGATGCAGACTTTCGCCGTGTCCAGTTGCATGTGCGAGGCGACCCGCAAACCGCAACAAAGAATGGCGAGATGCGGTATGTGCCGATGATTCCAGAACTTGAGCGGATGTTAAAGGAACTACGAGCGGACCGACCAAATGAACCTTTGGATGCGAACGTAATGCGGGTCTTTGAATGTCAAAACAGCATGACGCATGCGGCGACGAAGATCGGTATGAAGCGGATAACTCACCACGACCTTCGCCATCTATTCGCGACCATTTGCATCGAGAGCGGCGTCGATATTCCCACTGTTTCGCGCTGGCTCGGACACAAAGACGGCGGTGCGTTGTGCATGAAAACTTATGGTCACTTACGTCAAGACCATAGCTTCGCGCAGGCTCAGCGAGTAAATTTCGGCGTCGCAGCCTAACGAACCATCGGCGGGCGCACGCCTCAACCTTTGAGCAGCCGCAGCAATTCCGTCCGCGGAACTAAGAGCTTGCCACGAAGTGCACGACACGCGCGCAGCTTTCCGCGCTGAATGAGACGATAGACGCTGAAATAATCAACTCCCAGGAGATCAGCGGCTTCATGAATGGAATAGGCAAGCCGCTCCGGTTCGGCGGGTGCCTGTGACGGGGGCGAAGAATCGAGTGTTTCAGTTGGCATTCAAATGCCTAACATACGCAGCAGCGATCGGCTCTTCGCTCCCGCTTTGGAGCGGATTCACGAGCGATTATGTTTGGTTTGAACGCGAGCGGCCCGCACCCGCTGTAAGCGACACGCAATATGCCAGAGCCGCAGGCGGAGGCACTGCTTCCGCAGCCTTAGCGTCGCAATAAAAGCAATCCGATAATCGCCAGCGTGACCCCTAGGATACGCTGCTAGGAGGCTGGTTGCTGTTGCGTTATATTGGTATAT
>QHXH01000400.1 GCA_003222855.1 Acidobacteriota bacterium | reverse complement strand
CAGACGCAGCCCGTCTTCCTTTTTCATTTCTTCCTGACGCCGAAACAAACCGACAAGCCCGACGATCCGCTCCATATCGTTAGGATTGGAATCGCCGGTCGCAGCCTGATAGACCAGTTTCGGTTCTTCGACGCAGGCTTGCGCTGCCACCGCCAGCATGACCGCTGCGACTTGATCGACGGGGGTGATGTCGAGGATCAGTTTCGGATTCGCCGGAATCTGGCGCTGGCCTTTCAACGTCATGAAAATGATCGGCGCTGTCGTCGTGAATCCTTCGTTCCACCCGGGGAACGGATAGCTGTTCGCCGATTCGACGATTGAAGGACGAACAATGCCGCGCACAATTTTGGTTTCGGCGGCGACCAATTGCTCGCCCAGCGATTTCGTGTAGGTGTAGATGTTAGGCCAGCCCCAGAACTTTGCGCGCTCGACGCCGAGTTCGGTCAGGCGATTGCGTATCCAAACCTTTCTTTCACGCGCGACGGCCAGTCCGAGCGCATCAGGATCTTCAGCATCACGCAGTTCTTCGTTAAGACGTTTGCGCGCGAGTTCGCGAAACTGCGCGACGCGCATGGCGTCCTTTGCTTCTTCACGTGCGCGCTCAGACATCTTCGCGCAATCAGCGATCTCTTTTTGCACCGAGAATTCAACGCCCTTCAATTCATTCTTGCGCGGGAAATAGCCAATCACCTGGTCATCTTCCCAGACGGCGCCGGAACGATCACCGGCGACGAAGCAGGTTGAGATATGGACCAGGCACGGGCGCTTCATTCGCTTGGTAAAAGCGATGACATTTTGGGTGCCGACAACGTTTGTGCGCAGGCCGCTTTCCAGGGTGGGATTGAAGGTGACGTTTCCGGCTGAGTTGATGACGACGTCGATGTCTTTAGCGATTGCTTCCGCTTCTTCTTCACCGAAACCCAGGTTGTCTTCAGCGATGTCGCCGCCGACGATTACAACTTTATCTCTAACGAAATCTTCGAACGCCGCTGCATAGCGTTCGCGCACGGGATCGAATGGCGGCGTATTGATGACATTGTTCCAAAAGCGCGTTTCAGATTCTTCCTTCGATCGCGCGCGCACCGTGACGTATATACCGCCGACACCTGGGAAGCGGTGCAGCAACATGCTCAACGTGACTTTGCCCAGAAAGCCCGTGCCGCCGATTAGAAAAATCTTTCGGCCGTTAAAAATTTCAGTTGGTGAAAGGCTGGCTGTCATGATTCAAGTCTGTCTCCCTTTTGGGAGAGGGAGTTCAATGCAGTTCGGCCGTTCGCTTCGCGCCGTAATGCTTTAGCAGATCGGCAACTGCGTCGTTGTTCCTGCTCACCGCGATATCGAGGGGCGTGCCGGCAGCGGACAATGAATTGATATTCGCGCCCCCAACCAATAGTTCCTTGATGATTGGAACGTGCCCGTAATACGTCGCTTCGATCAGGGCCGTATTACCCATGTTGTCGAGCGCATTTACGTCCGCGCCCTGATCCAGCAGGTAGCGAACGGCATTCAGACGTCCCTCGCTCGCCGCCAGAAAAAGAGGCGGGCACGAACCGTTACGCGAATTCACGCTGACGCCGGCCAAACGCAGTAATTGCATGCGTCGCAGGTTTCCGTCTGTTGCCGCTTCTGCAAAATAGCGCTGACGACGCTCTTTGAATTTAGGCAGACTACCGACGATCGCGGTCGAGATCAGCAACGTGCTCGCAAAAGCGACAGCGCGAGTGATTAGTGCGTTTGTACCTATACCAATCATGCTTGAGCCCTCTCGCTTTGGGAGAGGGAACCGTTATTCCATGTCTGCGATCCCAATCATGGGCTGATGCAGCATCGTTATCTCGGCTGAGCTGCCCATGTACGTTCGCGCCATCGCAATCGCTTCCGTCAGATTGTCGGCGCGTTCCCATCCCAGCATCGCCGGCACATGAGCATTCTCGGCGCCGGCGGCGATGACACGGCCTACGTGCTGGCGCCCGTTCTCGCCCCAATACCACATGAAAAACGGATGCGCGCCGTGATATGCATTTCCGCGCCGATACATCTCGACGTAACTCGGATTGTTCGCGAACTCGCGCTCGTATTTTTCCCGGAGATAGAAAGCGTCGCGTGATTCCGGCAACAAACGATTAAAAAATTCGATGTAGCTGGGATGAAAGTTGTGATCGAACTGGTCGTAACACGGATGATGAATGATCAGCACGCCACCTTTTCTGAGTAAAGGCTTGTTGCGATAGAAATTGAAGTGATAGCCGAGGCCCATCACCTGGACCAGCAGGGGATTCAGAATCGAATAAACATTGTACGGCGAGATGTCCGGAATGCCGGTGATCAGAATGTCGCACTGGCCCCGCACCGGGATTGCATACTGCTGGAAACCCTTCTCGATGATCTTCGCGTGCACAGGCTCGGTCTTTCCGGCATAGCAGGCAGTCATTTCGTATTGCGCCGGCCGCGAATGCAGCAGCTTGCGCCGGGTCGCGCGCGGCAGTTTGCTCATCGTGTAACGCATGGCCTCGAACTTCATCCGATCAAGGGCGGTAAAGTCGTCCTCGTTCTTCATGAGAAAATCCATATCGCCTTTGTACATGCGATTATTGATGGACGACTCGATATGAAAGACGTTGACGTGCTGATCGACAATCTTTCCCAGGCGAATACACTTATTGGCGAGCTCAGAGCGGGCCGGGTCCATGTAACTGTCCGAGTCGCGAATTGTCTGCGGTTCGTGGTGCGCGCGCAGCGATTCGTAATCGCAAAGGCCGACCGCAACTGACTTGTGGCCGCCGTCCATCGGCACAAAATTGATATTGCAGTAAATCAATAAGTCACTTTCGGCAGCGCGGCGGTTCAGCGAGAGCGGCTCTTTGTGTCGCGTCTCGCCGATCTTCACCATTCCTTCTTTCCATTCGGCGTCATGGTTGTAATAGCGATCGGGGTAGTACGCGTCGAAGATTCTTTGCCCGGCCATTCGCTTCATTTCCCAAGCCGTCATTTT